>CAZLJT010000108.1:0-11608 GCA_964559905.1 uncultured Aquiflexum sp. | reverse complement strand
ATGAAGTATATTTACATTTAAAATACATTTAACCACATAATTATAATATTTATCATGCTTACCGGAACAGTAAAATTTTACAATGACGCTAAAGGATTTGGTTTTATCGTTGACGACGAATCCCAAAGTGATGTGTTTGTCCATGCCACGGGATTGGTAGACAAAGTAGCCCAGAATGACAAAGTAACCTATGATGTAAAGGATGGGAAAAAAGGCCTTAATGCTATAAACGTTAAAAAATTACATTAATAGTAAAAATTAGGTATTGGTAACGGACAGGGAATTTTTAAAGTTTTCTGTCCGTTTTTTTATGCACTGGTACTGGTAGGGGTTATTTTCTTGAGTTTGCTCCTTTCAAAAATTGAAATGGGTTCAAATTTATCATCAATATCGACTCCAGTCAAATAATCATTGAGCAGTTCCCTCAATTCCTGAAAGGAGAGGTTATGCAATATTTTACCGTTTTTGGATAAAGATACCTGTCCTGTTTCTTCAGAAACTATCAGAACCAAAGTATCCGTTGTTTCAGACATGCCGATCGCTGCCCTGTGTCTCAGGCCGAATTGGGCAGGGATATCTCTTTCGGTGACAGGAAGAATACATCTTGCTGCTTTTACTTTTCCATTGTATATAATTACAGCTCCGTCATGGAGCGGGCTATATTTGTTGAAAATTGAGATGAGAAGTCTTTTTGATACCTGCGCATCAATAATGTCTCCGCTTTCAGCGTAGAATTTCAATTCTGAATTTCTGGAAATAACCATCAAAGCACCGGTATTTGTACCTGACAAACTTTTGGATGCTTCAATTATGGGATTGATATTAAAGGCTTGCGTTTCTCTTTTTTTCCAAAAAAGCAATTCCTGAAGGAAGTTTTCATTGGAGAGAAAAGAGGTCCTACCGATTAATAAAAGAAATTTTCTGATTTCGGGAGCAAAAATAATGATTGCTGCTATCACACCAACTCCCATAAATTGACCAAGGATAATGGAAAGCAGTTCCATTCTCAAAGCACTTACCATAAGGTAGACCAAATAAATGGACAGAAATCCAAGAAATATTTTTATTGCTACACTGCCCCTCAGTAATTTGTAAACTTGATATAAAAGAAGACTCACCAAAGTAATATCAATGATATTGACTATGGAGATTTCCAAAAAACCTATTTTGAAAAGTAGTGTCAAGGGTATAGTTCTTTATATAAATTTACAGTTTCTTTAGCTTCTTTCACGTCATGAACCCTCAAAATGTTTGCTCCTTTTAAAAGTGCAGCCATATGTAATGCAGTAGTCCCGTTTAATGCCTCTTCAGGTTTAATTTTAAGTGAATTATAAATCAAGGACTTTCTGGAAAGTCCAACTAGAATAGGTGCTTGAATTGTTTTAAAATAAGCTAAATTTCTGAGAATCCAATAATTTTGTTTCAAAGTTTTGGCAAATCCTATTCCTGGATCAATTATTACATCTTTTATGCCAGCTTTATTACAAAACTGCATTTTTGTAGAAAAATAATTCATTATTTCCAAAAGTACATCTTTGTAGTCAGTTTGGGTTTGCATAGTTTCCGGATTTCCTTTCATATGCATTGAAATATATGGAACAGAGAGCTTTCCTACAAATGGAATCATATTTTCATCCAATTCACCGGAGGAAATATCATTTACTATATCTGCACCGGCATTTACAGCCTCTACAGCTACTTTGGATCTGAATGTGTCAATTGATAGAATAATATCGGGAAAATTGTTTTTAATAGCCTCTACACCTTTGATAGTTCTTGATAATTCTTCCGATTCAGAAACATTTCTTGCATTAGGCCTACTGGAGTAACCTCCAACGTCAAGTATATCTGCACCCTCCCTGATCATTTTTTCAGCCACTTTCAACAATAAATCAGGACTGCTATTGAACCTGCTTCCTGCATAAAAAGAATCCGGCGTGATATTCATAATGCCCATGATCCACGGCCTTTCAATCAAAAGTAGCTTTCCTTTGGATTGGAGTGTTATTTTTGGTCGAAATAATATATCTTCGGATTCCGAAGTGAAAGGACTATCCATTAAACAGAATTGCTTTGAAAACTCAAACCACGAGCGAATATAATCAAGTTATCCACCTTTGTAAAGAACTATTCAAGAAGAAAACCATCGACTATGGTACAGCTTGGAGAATTTTGAGGCTGCCATCCATTACTGATCAGATTTTTATCAAAGCCCAGCGAATAAGGTCCATTCAGGAAAAAGGAAATCAAAAGGTCAACGACCCCATTGCAGACGAGTTTGTAGGTATTATAAATTACTGCATTATTGCGCTAATCCAAATTGGTCTTTTGAAGGACGATAGGATGGAGTTTTCTTATGAGGAATTAGAGCCCTTTTATGACCATTGGGTAGCTTCAACAAAGGGCTTGTTGGAAAATAAAAATCATGATTATGGAGAAGCGTGGAGAGATATGCGGATTTCTTCGATTACGGATATTATTTTGATGAAATTATATAGAATAAAACAAATTGAAGATAACCAAGGAAAGACTTTGGTTTCGGAAGGAATTGAGGCCAACTATCAGGACATGATCAATTATGCGGTATTTTGCTTAATAAAATTAGGTTATCATGCTTAAACAAGGAATATTATTTGCAATAAGGCTTTTTGTAGGAGGTCTATTTATTTTTTCAGGATTGATCAAAGTAAATGATCCTGTAGGAACAGCTATTAAACTGGAAGAATATTTTGACGTATTTTCAAATGACATTGCTTCATTCTTTTACCTTTTTAAGGAAATAGCACTGCCTCTTGCGGTTGTTTTGGTAGTGGCTGAGGTAGTTTTGGGGATCATGCTGATTTTGGGAGTAAAATTGAGGTTTACAGTATGGTCCTTGAGTATTTTGATTGTTTTCTTCACTTTTTTGACATTTTATTCTGCTTATTTCAACAAAGTAACGGACTGTGGTTGTTTTGGTGATGCGATCAAATTAACACCTTGGGAATCATTTATTAAAGACATCATTTTATTGATCCTGATTGGGATACTTTTTGTTTTTAGAAAAAATCTTTCCAATAAAGAAAAAGCATGGGCCCAATGGACCGTAAGAATAAGTTTGGTCTTATCTGTTGCACTCGCGATTACAGCTATAAGAAATCTCCCTTTTATCGATTTTAGAGCATATAAAGAGGGCGTTGATATCACTAAAGCCATGCAGCCATCAGAACAGCTCCAATACAATTATGTCATGAAGAAAGATGGGGAGGAATTTATTTTTGACCAGTATCCTTCGGATGAATCTTATGAGTTTGTTGAGATGAAACTGGTCAATGAAGATGCCTTGCCCAAGATTTCGGATTTTTCAGTTTGGAACGCAGATGGGGAGTACACAGAGACTTTATTGACCGGTAAAAAAGCCATTGTTTTGGTGACCAATATGTCCAAATTAAATACATCAAACTTGGATAAAATTGATGAAATGATTGCGGGAATCAAAGAGACTGATATCAAACCTGTTTTGGTAGCTGCATCTTCTGAAGATGAAATAGAGTGGCTGATTGATTCAAGGGGGTGGGAGATTGAGGGATTTCAAGGAGATGCTACAGTCATCAAAACGATCATGAGATCCAATCCTGGAATCATGCTTTTGGATGATGGGGTGGTTCTCAAAAAATATCATTTTAGAAATACACCAACTTCTACAGAAGTAAAGGAATTATACAGCAAATGAGAGTACCAATGAAAATTGTATTGGTTGGTATGCCGGGTTCTGGTAAATCCACCTTTGGAATGCAGTTGGCAAGACAGTTAAACTTTGTTTTTTTTGATTTGGATAAAATTATTGAGGAGGAAACAGGGAAAAGTATAAGTTATATTTTTGAACATGATGGAGAAGGGAAATTCAGGGAATTGGAAACAATTTATCTTGAAAAATACCTGGGTGGTATAGAAGGATTTGTTTTGGCTACAGGTGGAGGAACCCCCTGTTTTAATGACAATATGGAATTGATCAATAAAAAATCGATTTCCGTTTTTTTAGACGTGTCTTTGGAAGAGATTTACAAAAGGATTCCTAAAAACCAAACCGGTAAAAGGCCTATGTTTTCTGGCTTAGATGAAGGAGAGATAATTCTTAAGCTCAAAAACCTTCATGCTGATAGAGAACGGTATTACAGACAGGCGAAAATAATCATCAACGGAGAGGATATTTCCACAGAACATTTGATGTCTGAATTGATGACTTTTTTTAGAAATTAAATCCAAATGTCAGAAAGCCTGTTGTTCTGGTATTCCTTATTTCTATTTTAGGTCCTTTATTCTCACCATTTTCAAAAAATTCATAAGAATTATAACGCTGGTCAAATTGTGAGGCTGTCAAGGCGAAGTCCACATAAAACTTTTGTAATCTGGCACCAAAACCTCCGGAAAACTGCTGGGTACTTCCGTCAAAATCATTATTGATAAATGGGTCGCCGTAATAAGCATATCCACCCCTTACTCTCCAAATATCAAACCTGAATTCTGCACCGGCTCTATAGTTTAAAGTGGTACCATAGAGTGCATTGATGGCCTGATTATCTGCACCGGCATTAAAATCCCTCGAACTGATTCTCATGGCACTATAATCCAAATAGTCAATATCTGCAGTAATAAATCCATTTTTACCTAGAAAAATAGTCGCTCCACCACTTAATCTTAGAGGGGTATTTAAATTGTAACTACTGATTATTAACGGTGTTAGCGCCTCTTCCCTTCCAAGCGTTAAGTTCTCCGGTTCAAAAAAGAAGTTGTCATATTCACTGACCAATCTTGCCTCATAATCCTCACTGAAATTGTACCAAGTTGGGGATTGGAAATTGAAACCAAGATTAACCTGATCTATAGGTTTGTAAATAAGCCCAAAGTTTAGGTTTGCGCCGAATCCATTGATCCTTAAAAATTCATCTATTCCTGAAGTTATTAAAGGCTCATCGAAGAATTCCTCAGCATAAAATTTCTCTTGGAGAAAGTTGACAAATGACAATCCCAATCCTGCTCCAACAAAAAATTTGTTGTGAAAATTAGCACCGTAAGAAAAACTTGTTTGCCTTGTTCTGCCCTCCCGAATCACCGTTTCATCCTGAAATGGAAAACCGCCTACGAAAGAAAAATATTCTGCAGGATTGTTGATAGGATTGCCCTGTTCGTCTTCTGTTATTGGATTGATGAGGAAAGTCTGGTAAGCAAGGCCTGTCAATCCGAAATTTTCAATCTGACTTTCGGGAATGCCGCTTGCCTGTTGTAAGAAATGATCAATGATTGATTTCTCTCCCTCAAAATCAGAAAAATATCCAAACTGATTGTTGAAATGATTGGTCCTATTGAAGCTTATTCCAAAAGTCCCGCCTCTAAAAGCCCCTGTGCTTAAAGGTCCTTTTGGATTACTGATTATCACGCTGAGATTTGGAATTGCAAAGTTCCCTGTTCTGTCTTCCTGTATTTGACTGAGATAGTTCGTTTCTGATATCCACGTACCAAATGCTGAGGTAAAACTGAATTCAGACCTTCTGAAAAAGCCCAATCCTGCGGGATTGGTATGTATATTTGATATATCGCCCCCTAAAGACATTTGAGCTCCGCCCAATCCGTTTATCCTGGCAGAGCCGGTAGATCTAAATTGACCAAAACGCAAAGCATCTTCGTAATAGCCTATCTGAGCATAGGAAGTACTGAGAGCAAGTGAAGAAAGAAATACAAAGAATAAGAACTTTTTAAAAGAAATCATAAATATAGGAATGGCTGAGCAGACAATATTTTTCCAAGGCTTTGTTACCTGTTTCTATGAAAAAGGGGAGTATTATCTCCCCCCTCTTCCGCCGCCTCTTGAGGCACCACTGCTCATTCCACCACCACTACTTCTGCCCATTCCTCCACCACTGCTTCTGCTTGGAGCACTCATGGATGGTGAACTACTTCTGCTTGGTGATGACATTGAAGAACCTCTAGATGGAGATGTCGACCTCGAAGGAGACATCCTATTATTCATATTGTTCGTATTTCCCCTATTGTAAGAAGGATTAGCATTTCTTGTTCCCTGAGTACTTCTATTGTTATTAAAGTTACCGGGCGAAGCAGACCTATTGATACTGCCATATGAACTTCTATTTGTTGCTCTGCTATTGTAATTTGGTCGGGAATTATCAATACCTGTTCGGCTACTTGGCCTTGTTGCGGCAGCCGAGCCTACGTTTCTTGTTCCTGCAGATGCAGTATTGGCAACTCTATTTGTTCTTCCTGAATTATAATAATCGTTTTGGGATCTGCCAAAGTCACGTCCTGATGAGGCTCTGTTGGTAGAATTCACAGTCCTACCAGAACCAGAGTTTACGGCATCGCGCCTAGCTGCTCTTGATGTAGAAGCATAATCCGAACCTCCTCTGACAGGTCCGCCTACAGTACCGGAACCTCTTCCTGGTCTAGCTCCTCGGACTACTTGACGTCCGTTTTCACCACCCCATCCTGGTGCTCCCCAGCCCCAACCTGGGTGCATACCCCAGCCTGGATGCATACCCCAACCCATCATTCCACCACCCATCCATGGGTTCATCCAAGGGTTTCTCCAGGGATTCATCCAGGGATTACCCCACATTCCTCCCATTCCCCATCCCATTCCAAAACTCATATTCCAACCCCACATGGAGTTCCATCCCATTCCCATTCCAAAACCGGGACGCATGCCCCAGCCCATTCCCATCATTGGCATTCCCCAGAAAGGATCCCACATTCCCATTCCCATCATTGGCATTCCCCAACCCATTCCCATCATGGGCATTCCCCATCCCATTCCAACGCCAAAGTTGAAGTTAATATTACTTCCTCCTCCACCTGCGGTATTTAGACCGGAATTATTTCCATAGAAATTATTATAGGCATTGATATTACCTTGCTGATCTTCTGTATCATCGAAATAAACCGTCCCTGAATCTGCAACATTGCTTTGAGCCTTGTATTTTGCAATATATTCTGGATTGACATTCCGTGCTGAAAAATTTTCCTGCTGGAATTCAGAAGGAGCAACCTCATTCAATGATTGAAAATTTTGGGGATTGTTATTGGAAACCGCGAATTCAGTTGCGATTTTGGCATCAGAAGCCATGAAATAAAGATCATCGGTTTCTCCGCTTTTCATAGCATTGAATCCAGTGCTGCAGGAAGAAAGCATCAGAATTGCTCCTGTACCGAGAATGAGTATGTTGTTGAGATTCTTCATTTGTTTGGTTTTACTATTTAACCTTTTATACGAGGCATATGTCAGAGGGTTATAATTTTTTGGTTTATATTTGCCCCTTATTGTAATTAGCGAAGATAATTAGATTTTTCAAATCAACAAAAACACTATGAGTAAAGGATTGCCCAAAAGAAGTGAAGACTACTCTTTGTGGTACAATGAATTGGTGAAAAGAGCTGACCTGGCTGAAAACTCTCCTGTAAGAGGTTGTATGGTGATCAAGCCTTATGGGTATTCCATCTGGGAAAAGATGCAGGCTCAATTGGATAAAATGTTTAAGGAAACAGGCCATGTGAATGCATATTTCCCTCTTTTTATACCCAAGTCCTATCTTTCCAAAGAAGCCAAACACGTAGAAGGCTTTGCAAAAGAATGTGCAGTGGTCACTCACTACAGACTGAAAAATTCGGAAGATGGAAAAAGTGTAATTGTAGATCCGGAAGCGAAATTGGAAGAGGAATTGATTGTGCGACCAACTTCCGAAACTGTAATTTGGAGTACTTACAAAAATTGGATTCAATCTTACAGGGATCTGCCATTATTGGTCAATCAATGGGCGAACGTCGTAAGGTGGGAAATGAGAACCCGTCTCTTTTTGAGAACTGCGGAATTTTTGTGGCAAGAAGGCCATACAGCACATGCTACCAAAGAAGAGGCGATTGCCGAGACAATTCAGATGATGAATATATATGCGCAGTTCGCTGAAGAGCATATGGCCCTTCCCGTAGTAAAAGGTGTCAAAAGTGAAAATGAAAGGTTTGCAGGAGCCGAGGATACATACTGCATTGAAGCGATGATGCAGGACGGCAAAGCTTTGCAAGCAGGAACTTCTCACTTCTTAGGGCAAAATTTTGCAAAGGCATTTGACGTTAAATTTGCTACCAAAGAGGGTGGATTGGAGTATGTTTGGGGAACTTCCTGGGGAGCCAGTACAAGATTAATGGGAGCCTTGATTATGGCACATTCCGATGACAATGGCTTGGTATTGCCTCCTAAATTGGCACCTATTCAGGTTGTTATTATTCCAATCTATAAAACTGACGAGGAATTAAAAAACATTTCGCAAAAAGCAAATGAAATCATCACCAAGCTTCGTTCTAAAGGAATCTCAGTAAAATTCGACGATAGAGATACCCACAAACCGGGATGGAAATTTGCTGAATATGAATTGAAAGGCGTACCGGTACGTATTGCAATGGGCCCGAGAGATTTGGAAAACAACTCTGTTGAAATTGCCAGAAGAGATAATTTATCCAAGGAGACAGTCAATCTTGAGGGGATAAAAATAGAAGAATTTATATCTGAATTGCTGGATACCATTCAAAAGGCCATTTTTGAAAAAGCACTCAGTTTTAAGCATGAAATGACAACTGAAGTGGATTCCTGGGGAGAATTTGAAAAACTTCTTGAAACTAAAGGGGGATTTCTATCTGCACACTGGGACGGGACCAATGAAACTGAGGAAAAAATCAAAGAATTGACAAAAGCAACTATAAGGTGTATCCCCATAGATAGAAAAGCTGAATCCGGAAAATGTATATTGACGGGTAAACCCTCAGCAGGACGGGTTCTTTTTGCAAGAGCCTATTAATACTTTAATAAATTGAAATGCACTGAATAAAGTCAAATTGAATTTCTGGTAGCAACCGCCATTGTGCTTATTCTTTATAATTTTATTTATTAAAAACATTGCTCAAAAGCCTTCTGTTGAAAATGCAGAAGGCTTTTGCTTTTTTTGATAAAAAGAAATCTTAGGTATGATTTTTCTCAATGGGAAAAACTGCCTATTTTCATGAAAAATATTATTTATGACTTGGCTCATTTTAATCAGCTTATTGACTATTGGGCTGATATTGGTGATTACGGAAATTCTTTTTGTTCCAGGCACAACCTTGGTAGGTATTCTTGGGGTTGTTGTTACTATAGGGGGGGTTTATTATGCATTTATTTCTTTCGATAGTCAAGTAGCTTGGATAATTCTGGGACTAACGCTTTTGCTGAATTTCTCAGTTCTTGTTTATGGATTTAGCTCAGGGGTATGGAAAAAGTTTGCATTGAAAGAATCTATTACCAGTAGAGCTTTTGATGACAGATTATTGGGATTGGAAGTAGGTATGGAAGGAAAAACAATTTCTGATTTGAAACCCATAGGAAAAGCAGAGTTTCTTAATAGGATTTTTGAAGTAAAATCCAATTCAGGTTTTATTTCTGTCGGTTCAAAGGTTTTTATCACTAAATTGGAAAATAATACTATCATCGTTAAAATATAACTTATGGAAATGACTAATTCGGCTTTCATTTTATTCACAGCTTTTGCCGGGCTTATTTTATTGTTTATTTTTCTCTATTTCGTTCCGGTCAATCTATGGATTACGGCCATCTTTTCAAACGTGAAAGTAGGGATAGGGGAATTGATTGGAATGCGAATCAGGAAAGTTCCGCCGAGTGTAATTGTGAACTCCCTCATTACAGCGACCAAAGCAGGGTTGGCACTTACAACCAATGATTTGGAAACCCATTATCTCGCGGGGGGAAATGTTCCTAATGTTATTCGTGCCTTGATTTCAGCAGATAAAGCCAATATTACTCTAAGTTTTAAGCAAGCTACAGCTATTGATCTTGCCGGTAGAGATGTTTTTGAGGCGGTTCAGATATCAGTAAATCCAAAAGTAATCAATACGCCAAATGTGGCTGCCGTTGCAGCAGACGGTATCCAATTGATTGCCAAAGCGAGGGTTACGGTTAGGGCCAATATTGCTCAATTGGTAGGTGGAGCAGGGGAAGAAACCATTCTAGCTAGAGTAGGAGAGGGTATAGTCACCTCTATTGGTTCTGCCCAAAATCACAAAAGTGTTCTTGAAAATCCGGACAAGATATCAAAATTGGTCTTGGAAAGAGGCCTAGATGCCGGTACTGCTTTCGAAATTTTATCCATCGATATTGCCGATATCGATGTAGGTACTAACATTGGTGCGAAATTACAGATTGACCAAGCATCTGCAGATTTGAAAGTTGCTGAAGCCAAGGCTGAGGAAAGAAGAGCAATGGCTGTGGCTTTGGAGCAGGAAATGAAAGCTAGAACAGTGGAAATGAGAGCTAAAGTAATTGCTGCTGAAGCAGAAATCCCCAAGGCGATATCTGAGGCCTTTAGAAGTGGTAATCTTGGAGTGATGGATTATTATAGAATGGAAAATATCAAATCAGACACAGATATGAGATCGTCTATTGCCGGTACGGATTCAGGAAGTGGTAAAGAGGGAGGAAAAAGTAAATTAGGAGATAAATAGGTTGTAAAGATTTATCAATATAAAGAATTTGAAATTCAAAAAAGCCGGACATGTATTCTTGTCCGGCTTTTTTGTACTTTAACGCCTGCCTTTTTTTTCTTTTTTGGTTTCAGGCAAGACTATATTTTCTGGAGCTAGGTATTGATATTCTGCCAATATCTGTGAACTACCGTGATCGAAAAGAATGTGTTTGTAAAATAGCGGAAGTAAAAAATCACCTTTTTCATCCAATATTCCATACTTATCACCAATTCTAACCAAAATCCTATCTTTTCCTTCTCTTCTTAATTCATCAAATTTAGGTTGAATTAATTCATTGCCGAAAGGATCCAATAGACCAAATAAGCTTTCATTTTCGGAAATATAATAATTGTCGTCACCTCTGGAAATCCGTTCGAAGGAAGCTTCGGAAAGTATAAAATCATTTTTATTCAAAAGATGAACTCTCCCGTTTTTTTTGACGATGGAAATGCCTTTTTCGAAATCACTCACAGATTCAAATTGAAACGGAGACATCAATTGACCTGAATTGTCAATAAAGCCCCAAAGGCCATTGTTTTTTACCGCTGCGATTTCTTCTGAAAAACCCCTGACTTCTTCAAAAGAAGCTGTAATAGACCAATTTCCTGACTTATTGATAAAGCCATATTTTCCGGCATGCATAGCAGGGAAGAGGTTCTCACTGCCCGGAAGAATTTTATCTACGTCTGTTACCGGATTGACCTGCCATCCATTTGGGCCAAGCAAACCCAGTTTTTTATCTCTCAGAAAGACATTATAATGTTTTTGTCCAACCGGAACAACTTTTTCCATCCCAACCTGATCTAATAGAATCCCGTCATATTTCATTACTCTTCTGAGTTTTCCATGTACAAACTCAAGAATCATATCCCCGTCTAAAGTGATTTTGTGATAGGATGTATATTTGATATCCACTTTTTCTTCACGCCCCCTTATCAGCATATATTGGTTGCCTTCCAAAGCAAAAAAATGGTTGTCATCCAAATATTCCATTTGATCGATAATGGGGTCCAATATGTATTTCCCTTCTCTATTGATCAAGCCTAATCCG
>CAZLJT010000107.1:0-11698 GCA_964559905.1 uncultured Aquiflexum sp. | reverse complement strand
TGTAGCCCAGATCAAATAGATACAGATGGGGATGGTATTCCGGATTATCTCGACCAATGTCCTGATACTCCTGCGGGTGATCAGGTAGATCAAAATGGCTGTTCAATTGATCAGATTGATATAGATGAGGATGGTATACCGGATCATTTAGACCTGTGCCCAAATACTCCTTTGGGTGAACAGGTGGATGCCAATGGCTGTAGCCAGGATCAGATAGATACCGATAATGATGGGATTCCTGATTACTTGGACCTCTGTCCCAATACTTCGGAAGGTGGAGAAGTGGATCAAAACGGTTGCAGTCCTGATCAGATTGATACAGATGAAGATGGAACTCCTGATTATATGGACCAATGCCCCAATACACCTGCAGGGACTCAAGTGGATGTAAATGGCTGTGCCTTATCTCAGTTGGACTCCGATGAAGACGGGATAACAGATGATATGGACCAATGTCCGGAAACTCCTGAAGGAGCTGAAGTAGATGAAAACGGCTGCGCGCTTTCCCAGATAGACTCGGACAATGATGGTATCACTGATGATTTGGATCAATGTCCGGATACTCCAGAAGGATTTGAAGTTGATGAATTCGGCTGTGCACTGTCACAAAAAGACACTGACATGGATGGAGTTACAGATGATGTTGATTTATGTCAGGAAACCCCTGAAGGTACTGAAGTGGATCAGTTTGGCTGTGCTGTAGATGAACTCAACCCGATTGCAATAGTCGATTTCGAAGATGGTGATTTGTTGGAAACTATTTGGGGAACCCCCTTTGAAGAATTAGCTCTACCGGATCAAATCCTGGTGCTGACTGATAATGGTGACTGGGTTTATTTACCCATTACCTGGGATGCCGGAGAATATGACCCTTATCAAAACGGGCCTTATATTCTTATCGGAGTAATTACACTTCCAAATAGTTGGGAAAATCAAACTGATAGAGAACCTACAATTATTGTGATTGTCCTGCCAAAGGAAAGTCCTATAGACCTAGAATTGAGCAATGATATCTTTACCCATGAGGATAGTGATGAAGTCATATTTGTTGGGGAATTTACAGTCATAGATCCTCTTGATGACATCCATATTTTGGAATTGGTCCCAGGTGCCTTGGATAACGATCTTTTCACAATTATCGACAACCAATTATATTGGAACAATAACAGCTTGATGCCTGGAGAAACAACATTTTCAGTGTTGGTTAAAGTAACTGATAGAGATGGTAACATCTTGGAAAAGGAGTTTTTGATCACAAGAAGGATCAATGAACTGAGTGATCTGGAGATTCCAAACACATTTACACCTAATGGCGATAATTTCAATGACCAATGGGGAATGTCAAGCCTCAAAATCTACAAAGGAGTGAAATTGCATATTTTCGAAAGAAGTGGACTGAGGGTTTTCTATTCTGATGATCCTGAGAGAAAATGGGATGGAACTTACCTTGGAAAAGAACTGCCAACAGGCACCTATTATTATGTGATAGAAATAGCGGATACCAATGAGACGAGAAAAGGTATGCTGAATCTTCTCAGAAAGTAGACAAGCAGGATATAAACTCCCATTTATCGGGATGTAAAGCATATAAAATCTGATATTGGACAAGTATTATTTGTAAAATGAAAAAATTCTATCTCTTCTTTTTAATGGCAATATTGCCGACGGTCTTGGTATTTGGGCAATCCAGAAAATATATCAGCCAATTTAATCAGTTTCAAAGCTATTATAACCCTTCATTGACGGGATTTGAGGAATCAATCATCAGGGGTTTCGTGAGAAATCAATGGGCAGGATTGGAAGGTGCACCCAAAACTTATTTTCTTTCCGCAGAAATTGACCCTGCGGAAATAAGAGAAGCAAGTGATGCTTCACTAATTGGAAAAACTGCTTTTGGTCTGAATATGGTTCATGACACTTATGGACCTTTCGTAGACACCGAACTCCAATTAAGTTATGCCTCTAGAATACGATTGGGGAAAAGTACAAATTTAAGATTGGGGGCATCTGTCAATTACAACACCATCAGATTAGACGGGAATAACCTGACCACAGAGCAAGTCAATGACCCCACCGTGAATCAATATATCAACAGCTTTGCCAACATGCAGATAGTTGATTTCAATTTGGGCATGTCCATTACCCATCAAAATTATTACTTTGGTTATGGTGCCCAAAATGTCAATAAGGGCGGGATAAGTAATGGGGATATTTTTATTGAAAAAAAGCCCCTGGCCAGCGTATTTCAAACAGGATATAGACAGTCAGTGAACGACAAGGTTTCTTTGACTTTTCATGTCATGTACAGAATCCAGTCAGATTTACCCTCTTCTATTGACTTCAATGTAAAAGCCTTACTGATGGAAAAATTCTGGGCAGGATTGGGGCATAGAGTGGATCATGCAACCAATTTTCAATTGGGGTTTTTGATGTCAAAACTCAAATTTGGGTATGCATATGAAATACCCGCCCAAGGTTCTTTTATGATCCCAAATCCGACCCATGAATTCATGGCCTCTTTCTATTTATTTCAAAAAATTGAGAATAGGAATGAAACGGGAGCCCTCATCTGGTAGATTCAAGAGATTATTTCAAAATCTGAAATCAATTTGCTAACACCAATATAGGCATATTGGCACTTTGCGGAGGATTTACATCAAATGGTACTGACGATGATTGTGGTACAGGGACATTTGAAAATAAAACAAGGCCAAAATCAGAAATTGACTCTACATCCAAAATCCTGATATTAACGGAAGGCAAATCAGAATCACTTCCATCAGTTCTTTCATTAACACCCAATACTTCAAAAGCTACCATTCCCAAATTTGCTCCTTGAAGATTTCCTTCCAAAGGGGAATAATTGATACTGATGTCATTGTCGTACACCACCGCAATTACTTTATAACCTACCAACATTTTTAAACCTGTGGCTCTCAAAGGAGTGACATCAGGAATTTCATCCAAAAGCACTTCTCTATCATTATCAATATTTGGTGAGCCCAGACCGGGACCGGGGATAAGATAATTCTGGGATCCAAATTCAGATGGGCCTGCATTAATCCATCTATTTGGAATGGTCTTGATAGCAAACCAACCTTCATCCCCTACTTCTCCAGTATATAAATCAATTGTTTTACCCACATTTTCTTCAAAGTATCTTAATTGATCCCTAAGACCAACCTGGGACAATTGATCATTCACGTCTGTATCAGAAAAGTTATTTGGTTCATTCCCATTATCAATGCTACTTTCGTCTATGGCCAGAAGAATAACAAAATCACTTGGAGTCAGACTTGAACCACCCTCGTCAGGGTCAGTCATACAAGAACCCAATAAAACAAAAACCAGAAGAGAATAAACACTAATTCTTTTAAACATAAAACCTATTGATTTATAAGGAAATAGAATGAATCACCTCGAAATCAATTTATATGCCAAAAACTATTTATTGCTTAAATATTTTTTCAAATTACATATATTGCAAAGAGGCTCAAGTTCATAGAAAAATCTGGCCCAAGGGATCAAGAATTTAATTTTCAATAGAATTCATAAAAATTAAATGAAAACAATCGTAATCACAGGAGGAGCAAGTGGTATCGGGTTAGCCATAACCCGACTTTTTGCTAAAAATGCTCATCAGGTTTTTTTTATTGATTATAATGTTGAAAATGGAAAAAATGAAGAAGATAAATTAAAAGCTGAAAGTGCCGATGTTAATTTTCTCCAAGCTGATGTTTCTGATTTTCTTCAAGTGCAGTCCATTTTTAAAGAAATACCTGAAAAAATAGACGTTCTGATCAATAATGCAGGCATATCCCATATTGGAAACCTTGAGGCTACTACAGAGGCAGATTTTGAAAGACTTTTTCAGGTCAATGTGAAAGGTGTCTTTAATTGCAGTCAGGCTGCTATTAAAAAATTAAAAGCTAATGGCGGAGGTACCATCATCAATATGTGTTCTGTGGCTGCAACGATGGGGATTGCTGATAGATTTGCCTATTCCATGACAAAAGGGGCCGTCCTGTCCATGACCCTTTCCATTGCCAAGGACTATGTAGCAGATCAGATCCGATGCAATTGCATTTCTCCAGGAAGAGTCCATACACCCTTTGTAGATGGCTTTTTAGCCAAGAATTATCCTGGAAAAGAAAAGGAAATGTTTGAGAAACTTGCTGCCACACAACCCATTGGAAGAATGGGAAAACCTGAAGAAATCGCAGGTTTGGCCTATTACCTTGCCTCTGATGACGCCGCTTTTATAACCGGGAGCAACTTTCCCATTGATGGCGGGTTCTTGGGAATAAAAATGTAGGGTTTGAGATTAAATTGTCTATTTGAAAAAGAAAATAACATGAAGCTATTTAGATTTGGAGAAATTGGAAAAGAAAAACCAGGCATAGAAACACCTGACGGAAAAAAGCTGGATTGCAGCGCTTTTGGAGAAGATTGGAATGAAGATTTTCTTGATACCAATGGTTTAGAAAGACTTGCTCAATGGATTTCCGATAAAACCGACACTTTACCGGAGATTGAAAAAAACTCAAGAATTGGCTCCCCCATCAAAAGGCCCTCAAAAATTATCTGTGTTGGATTGAATTATTCTCTTCATGCAAAAGAAAGCGGTATGGCCGTGCCGGAAGTTCCGATTTTGTTTATGAAAGCCACCTCTTCGCTATGCGGCCCTTTTGATCCTATCATCATTCCTAAAAATTCCACAAAGACGGATTGGGAAGTGGAAATGGCTGTTATCATCGGGAAAAAAGCCACTTATGTAAGTAAGGAGAGCTCCATGGAATATGTTGCAGGATATGCTGTGCATAACGATGTCAGCGAAAGGGATTTTCAACTTCATCACGGAGGTCAGTGGGTGAAAGGGAAAAGTGCTGACCATTTTGCACCTCTTGGCCCCTATTTAATCACCAAAGATGAAATAAAGGATCCCCACAATCTAAGGCTTTGGCTGAAATTAAACGGTGAGACCATGCAGGACAGCAATACCTCAGATCTAGTCTTCGATGTGCCTGCTTTGATCTCTTATATCAGCCAATACATGACACTTCTTCCTGGCGACATCATTTCAACCGGTACGCCATCAGGCGTTGGACTTGGCCTTAAACCTCCACGCTATCTCAAAGAAGGCGATATTGTTGAATTGGGTGTAGAAGGTCTGGGAATTTCCAAACAGGTAGCTGTCAATGCAGAGTAGAGGTTATTTGGTTTGCGGTTAATTGAATAATTAATTCAATGAACTTATCTTGAATTTAGGGATTATAATTATCTACAGCCTAACGACCACCTTCCACCTGAATTTCCTTAACTAATACCAACTAAACCCAATTATTCCCCTAAATCCCAAGTCTCATATCTCACGTCTTATATATCTAAAATGACCATAGACTCCCATCAGCATTTTTGGAAATTTGATCCGGTAAGGGATGCTTGGATAGATTCCTCCATGAAGACCATTCAAAAGGATTTTATGCCTTGGGATTTAAAGCCTGAATTGGAAAAAACAGGCTTTGATGGATGCGTAGCTGTTCAGGCAGATCAGTCAGAAATAGAAACTCAGTTTCTTTTGAATTTGGCAAATGAATATCCTTGGATAAGGAAAGTAGTCGGTTGGGTTGATTTGAAATCCCCGGAAATTGAATCAAAACTGGAATCATATATGTCCGAACCAAAACTTGCCGGGTTCAGGATGATTCTTCAGGTTTTGGAACCTGTGGCATTGGAGGATGCGAAATTTCTGCACGGGATAAGTTTATTGCAAAAATACGGATACACCTACGATATCCTGATTTATCCAAAACACCTTGAGGCTGCTTTTGAGCTAGTAAAAAAATTCCCTAAACAACCATTCGTAGTAGATCACTTGGCCAAGCCCAACATCAAAGAAGGAGAATATGAATTTTGGAAGCTTGGAATATCCAGGATTTCGGAACTGCCCAACGTATGGTGCAAGGTTTCAGGAATGGTTACAGAAGCCGCTTGGAACCATTGGAAAACTGAAGATTTCAAACTTTACCTAGACCACATTACCGATTCCTTTGGGAGTAAAAGATTGATGTTTGGGAGTGATTGGCCAGTTTGTTTACTGTCAGGAAATTATTTTTCTGTTTTTGATTTGGCCTATCACTATTATAAATCATTTAGTCAAGAGGAACAGCAAGGGATTTTTGGAAACAATGCCTGTGAATTCTATGGAATCAAAAGAAACGAATAAAACAAGTTCAACCCATCAAAAACAAAATGCTATCCTGTCATGGATTTAAAATTAAAAGATAAAGTATTCCTGATATCAGGTGGAGCAAAAGGTATTGGAGAGTCTATTTGCCTAACGCTTGCAGAGGAAAGTGCACGAGTGGTTATCATTGATCCCTCTTTGCGGGAAGGGGAAAAATTGTTAAAAGAAATTGAATCCAAAGGGGTCGAGGCCCTGCACATCCCCAAAAGATTGACCGGACCTGATATTGCCCTGGAGGCAGTGGAAAAGGCATATGCAAAATTTGGAAGGATTGATGGTGTGGTCAACAATGCCGGGGCGAATGACGGGGTTGGTCTGGAAAATGGTACACCGGAAGACTTTCGTGCTTCAGTAGAAAAAAACTTGGGCCATTATTTTGATTTGGTCCATTATGCCCTACCCTATCTGAAAAAAACCAAAGGGAGTATCGTAAATATCAGCAGTAAAACCGCCGTTACAGGGCAAGGGAATACAAGTGGCTATATTGCCGCAAAAGGTGGTCAATTATCCCTGACAAGGGAGTGGGCTGTTGAATTGCTAAAATACGGTATCAGAGTCAATGCAGTAATACCTGCCGAAGTCATGACACCATTATATGAGAATTGGCTCAATACCTTTGAGAACCCTGCAGACAAACTAAAGCAAATTGAAAAAAGAATTCCTTTGGGAAACAGGATGACAAAAGCAAAGGAGATTGCTGATACAGTTGTTTTCCTCCTCTCTGAACGTTCTTCCCATACTACGGGGCAACTCTTTTTTGTTGATGGAGGCTACACGCATTTAGACAGGGCTTTGTAGGTGTTTAAAATCGGAAGATAAAGTATAGGGAATTTCCCTGTTAAAACTAAAAACATTTTCTTTGAACAAGCGATTATAAAATATTACAAATCGTAAACAGTTTCTTACTTATATTTAAAATCCGAATAAAAATCCAATTGGATGTATCCAAAAATTTATATCCTTATCATGCCTGCATGAAAAAATTAATCATCTCTCCACTCCTATTGTTTTTCCAAATTTGTACCTCTTTTGCACAGCATAGTCTGATCGACTCTCTTGAAAGTGTAGTAGAGGTTATGGAGCAATCCATTATAGAAAAGGGTGTAGACTTTGCTTTTGTTCTCAAAGAACTGGGTTTTCAATATTACAAAGAAAACAACTTTACAAAAGCTTATGAAAGTTATCTACAGGCAGAAAAAATTTTCAAGGAAAAAAACGACAAACTCAATCAGGCAGAATGTTTGCACAGTTTGGGGAATAACAGTTATTTTTTAGGGAATTACAATGAGTCCATTGAATACTATAAACAAGCATTGGCCATACGTGAAAAATCAGGGGATAAAAAGGGAATGTCCTCAGGATATAACAACATAGCCAATGTTCAAAATAAACTGGGTGAATATTCCAATGCTATTGCCAATTATGAACAATCGCTCAAATTAAAAGAAGAAATAGGAGACGAAATAGGCATAGCGTCAAGTCTTAAAAACATTGCTTCCATTTATTATTATCAGGCCAATTATCTTGCGGCTTTAGAGACAAACCTTAAAGCCCTGAGGATTTCTGAAAAACTTGCAGATTCAATGGGAATTTCATTTGTGTATAACAATATTGCCTTGATTTATGAAAAGCAGGAAAAATTGAATGAATCCCTTGATTTTTATCAAAAATCACTGGCCATCAAAAAATCTTTGGGAGATGAAAGAGGGATTTCCAATACCTTGCATAACATTGCCAAAATATACGAATACCAGGAGAATTTTGACTTGGCTATCCAAACCGTCAAAGAGTCCATGCGTATTTCCGAAAGAATAAAAGAAATTGAGGGAATTTCTGCTGGATTGAATAATCTTGCAAGCATTTACGAAAAACAGGGGAATTATGATGCTGCGCTGGATAACTACTACAAATCACTTAAAATTGACACTGAAATAGAAAACAAAAGAGGGATTTTATTGAGTGTAAACAATCTATCCAAAATCCATCTGAATCTGGGCAATTACGCTTTAGCCAAAGATTATGCTGAAAAAGGACTATTGCTAGGAAATGAACTGGGTTCCAAAGAGGAATTAAAAGAATGTCATTATACCTTGAGCAAAGTTTATGAATCAGAGGGGAAATATAAAGATGCACTTTTCCATTTTCAAAGCTTCACGGCCTATGTGGACAGCTTAAACAATCAGGAATTGGAAAGAAAAACAGCGCGTCTAGAAGCTGACTTTGAGTTCGAGAAGCAATTAGCCATAATCAAGGCTGAACAAAAAGCGCAGGATTTGGAAAAAGAGAAAGAACTGCAGGCACAAAAATTTTTAAGAAACATTCTGATTTTTACTGCATTTTCCATTTTGGTAATTGCATTGATCATTTTCAGAAATTTTTATCTCCAAAAGAAAGCAAAAGATTTGCTTCAGGAAAGAACTTTGGAACTGGAAAAGGCCAACGAAGTAAAATCAAAGCTTTTCAGTATTATCGGCCATGATTTAAGAAACCCAATTGGCAGCTTCTACATGCTATTGGGACTCTATACCAAAGACAGATTGGATGAAGGTGAGTTTAGGGAAGTCGCGCCGGGACTTTATAAAAGTTTGGGTGCTGTGATGACTGTACTGGACAACCTGCTCCGTTGGTCAATTGGAGAAATGAAGATGATTAAATCCAAGGCTATCCCCAATAACCTGAGTGAGAAGGTAAATACCATATTGGATTTCTTTACAACCTTGTCTAACCAGAAAAACATCAATATAGATTCGCAAGTAGCATCTGATATCTTTGTTATGGCAGATTCGAACCATCTGGACCTGATACTTCGAAATCTGATCAATAATGCCCTAAAATTCAGCAATCAGGATGGACTAATTACCATACATGCTCAAGAAAAGGAAGAAGAAATTATTGTTTCAGTCAGAGACAGTGGAATAGGAATGAGTCAGGAAGAAGTCGGGAAACTTTTTCGCAAAAATCTGATAGAAAGTAAAAGGGGAACAAAAGGAGAACAAGGAACAGGTCTTGGTCTTGGTCTTTGCAAATTATACGTGGAGGAGAATGGTGGGGAAATATGGGTGGAAAGTGAATACGGAAATGGAAGTACTTTTTATTTTAGTCTGCCAAAAGCTATTGAAAAATTAGAAATGGTAAAATAAAAACCATAACTCTTATTTTTATTTTGAATAAAAGCGAATTTAGAGATGTATATTTAAATTATTGAGATAAATCCTTGCATCTTATTTCAATACTTGTAACATTTGCATACGCTTTCCAAAAAAATGTCAACTAGAAACATCATAGCGAATACAGCATTCAACTTTGCAATTGAGCAAAGTAATGTTTTTGCTATGCCGATTTTTTCTCCTTTGAGGAGGTTCAGGAATAGTTTTAGGGCAATGCCCCTATAATCTTAATTGGTGTCCTATGTGGACGACCTACAATAGCACAATCATATTCTAATTCAACATTTAGGCCCTAAAAGGCCATTTACAATTCATTTATCTCCTATTGGACAAAATGGAAAATAATTCCTTTATCATAAAACCGGCTTCAGAAAACGACTGCAAATACGCTGAGACAATCACCTTGGAAATGGAAGAGTCTGCAAAAGCACGCGGCACCGGAATAGCCAAAAGATCTCCTGAGTACATCAAAGCCAAGATGCGCGAAGGTAAAGCCGTTATCGCTACAACCAAGAATGGTGAATGGGCCGGTTTTTGCTACATTGAGGCTTGGGGACATGGAAAATTTGTAGCCAACTCTGGTCTGATTGTAGCACCGCAATTCCGAAAATTCGGATTGGCTGGTCAGATTAAAAATGAAATATTCAAACTCAGCCGCAGCAAATATCCGGATTCCAAAATCTTCGGATTGACTACCGGTGCAGCTGTGATGAAAATCAATTCCGGATTGGGTTATATCCCTGTATCTTATGGTGACCTTACAGATGATGAGGAATTCTGGAAAGGATGCAATAGCTGTGTCAATGTGGAAATCCTAAAAAGCAAAAACAGGCAAAACTGTCTCTGTACTGCGATGCTTTACGATCCTTCAAAAAAAGCCAAAACAGAGGACGTTGCCTTAAGAAAAGACTTTAAGAAAAACATCAAACTGTTTGAGCGATGGACAAGACTGAAAAAATACGTCATGCTCAATATCAAAAAAACTAAAACTAAGACGCTCAACCTATTTTAAACCTAAAGCCTGATAATAAGTATAGGCTTATACAAAAAATTGAAAATGAAAAAAACAGTATTAGCGTACAGCGGGGGACTTGATACCACTTTTTGTGCTTTGCATCTCTCCAAAGACTTGGGGTATGAAGTACATGCTGTATTGATCAATACCGGTGGTTTTTCTGCCGATGAACTTCAGGATGTAGAATCCCGTGCAAAAAGCTTGGGAATAGCATCTTTCACGGTTCTTGATGTGACCAAAACCTATTATGAGGAAGTTATCAAATATCTGGTTTTTGGAAATGTCCTAAAAAACCAGACCTATCCCCTATCGGTAAGCGCTGAAAGGATACTTCAGGCCAAAACTCTGGCGGAGTACGCGAAAAAAATAGGCGCAAAATCGATAGCCCATGGAAGTACCGGTGCCGGCAACGATCAGGTCAGATTTGACATGATTTTCCAAACGATTGTTCCGGATATTGAAATCATCACTCCCATCAGGGACCTCAAGCTAAGCCGGGAAGAAGAAATTGCCTATCTCAAAAAACATGGGGTTTCCATGAACTTTGAGAAAGCGGCCTATTCTATCAACAAAGGAATTTGGGGCACATCTGTAGGAGGAAAAGAAACGCTTTCATCCAATCAGACTCTACCGGAAAGTGCCTGGCCGATTCAGGCATCCAAAACTACAAGTGAGGAATTGATTATAGGATTTGAAAAAGGAGAAATAAAATCGGTCAATGGAGAAACTTTTAAAAACCCTGTTGATGCGATCTTAAAAGTCCATGAACTTGCTTCCCCTTTTGGTATTGGAAGAGATATTCATGTTGGAGATACCATTATCGGTATCAAAGGAAGAGTGGGTTTTGAAGCAGCGGCAGCTTTGATCATTATCAAAAGTCACCAATTATTGGAAAAGCATACTTTGACCAAGTGGCAGACATTTTGGAAGAATCAGCTATCAGAATTTTACGGTAATCATTTACATGAAGGGCATTACTTGGATCCCGTGATGCGGGATTTGGAAGCTTTCCTTAAAAGCACTCAGGAGTTCGTTACAGGTTCAGTCAAATTAATCCTCCATCCTTATCGGTTTCAGTTGGTAGGCGTTGAATCAAGGCATGATCTGATGGCTTCCAAATTCGGTAGCTATGGAGAGATGAACAAGGGCTATACCGGAGAAGATGTAAAAGGTTTTACAAGAATTCTTGGAAATCAAACGGCCATTTTCCATCAAGTCAACCATCATGAAGAAGATTAAAACAGCAATAATCGGTGCAGCAGGATATAC
>CAZLJT010000106.1:0-11828 GCA_964559905.1 uncultured Aquiflexum sp. | reverse complement strand
AAACCATCATGATCAATTGTAATCCTGAAACCGTATCCACTGATTTTGATATTTCAGACAAACTATATTTCGAACCGGTTTTTTGGGAGCATATTTATGAAATTATCCTTCAGGAAAAACCCATTGGGGTAATAGTACAATTGGGAGGACAGACCGCCTTGAAATTGGCAGAGAAGCTGGACAAATATGGAATCAAAATCGTAGGGACCAGTTTTGAGGCGTTGGACTTGGCTGAAGATAGGGGCAGATTTTCAACCTTATTAAAGGAAAATGAAGTTCCCTATCCAGAGTTCGGGACCATCCACAATACGGACGAAGCACTTGAGCTTTGCAAGACCATCGGGTTTCCGTTATTGGTAAGGCCTTCCTATGTATTGGGTGGACAAGGAATGAAGATTGTCATCAACGAAAAAGAGTTGGAGGAACATGTGGTCAATGTCTTAAGAGATATACCAAACAATGAAATACTTTTGGATCACTTCCTTGAAGGCGCAATAGAAGCAGAAGCAGATGCCATTTGCGATGGAGAAAATGTTTACATCATCGGCATCATGCAGCATATCGAGCCGGCAGGTATCCACTCAGGAGACTCTTATGCTGTATTGCCCCCCTACAATTTAGGTGATTATGTCATGCGCCAGATTGAGACTTACACCAAAAAGATTGCACTTGCTTTGAGAACTGTTGGTCTGATCAATATTCAATTTGCCATCAAGAATGATAAGGTTTATGTGATCGAAGCGAACCCAAGAGCCTCTAGAACCGTTCCCTTTATCTGTAAGGCTTATCAGGAGCCTTATGTAAATTACGCCACCAAGGTAATGCTTGGGGAGAAAAAAGTAACTGATTTTGATTTCCATCCTGTAAAAAATGGTTACGCTATCAAGGAACCTGTTTTCTCGTTCCATAAATTCCCCAATGTAAACAAAGAACTGGGTCCGGAAATGAAGTCTACGGGTGAAGCCATCTATTTCATTGACGACCTGATGGATGACTATTTCTTGAAGATTTATTCAGAAAGAAATCTATATCTAAGCAGATAATTAATTTCAGACATGAGACTTGAGACATGAGACATAAGACAGTCTCACATCTCATGCCTCACATCTCACATCTAAACATGGGATTTATATTTAAATTTCTTTTGATTGCAATTGCCATATCTTGGATTTTTTCCAAGCTGTTGCAATTTTTTTTGAAAAGTAAATTGAAACAGTTTGTAGATCATGCAAATAACCTTAAGCGGGAAGAGGACCTACGAAGAAAACCAAAGGATGGGAATATCAATGTAGACCATATCCCTCAGGAATATCAGAAAAAAAGGTCCAAGGAAATCAAAGGTGGAGATTATATTGACTATGAAGAAGTAAAGGAATAAACTCCGTATTGGTAAAAAATTAAATTCTTGCCTTATACTTTATCCTATGGATTCCAATTCATTTTTCAGTGAAGAGATAATTCTATCCAATTCCGCGTAAGCATTTTTAAAGACTTCATTGCTGTTTTCTTCTAAATTGTTCAGGTTTTCAATTGCCGAGGAATAAGTAATAAGCTCCTTGAAATCCAGATTTAGGCCAACACCCTTCAATGCATGTCCTGTTTGCTTTACTGCATGAAGATTTTTTTCTTCCTCACTGATTTTAAGTTTATCCTTTAAGATATTGATATTTTCATAACTGACTTCAAGTAACTCCCTAAAAAATTCAGGGTCAGAATCTCTATATTCTTCCAGTTTGTTAAGGGAGATCTTGGAATGTGGTGGAGAAACTGTCGGTACCTTTGACTTCGGACCTAAATATTTTTCGATCATTACTGAAATATCTGACACCAAAACGGGTTTGCTTAAATAGTCATCCATGCCTGCATCCAAGCACCTGGAGGTTTCCCCTTTTATAGTACCCGCAGTGAGCGCAACTATGGGTACTCTATGGTCTGTTTCCTTTAGCCGGATGAGTTGGGTTGCTTCATAGCCACTCATTTCGGGCATTTGAATATCCATGAAAATCATATCCGGCTTTTCTTTGGTATATTGGGAAACAGCCTCAATCCCGTTGTATGCCTCACTGATAATAGCTGAAGGCAAAATGCTTTTCACAATTGATTTAGCCAATAACATATTGACAGGATTGTCATCTACCAGCAAAATTTTATAAGAAAACCCATTGGGAGTTTGTGAAGCTGACACCTCAGGGCTGGTTTCTTGCTCTACTGCAACATTTTTTTGGTTTGCCGGTATATTGGAGGAAAGCAGAATGTCTATTTTAAATTTAAACTCACTTCCTTTTCCTACTTCAGTTTCCAACACTAACTTACTATCCATCAGTCCCAAAAGTTTACTGCAGATACTTAGTCCTAGACCAGTTCCCCCATACTTTCTTGTTGTAGAATTATCTTCTTGTGCAAAAGCCTCAAATATTACTTTTTCTTTTTCTTTTGATATCCCGATTCCGGAGTCAATCACAGAGAAAGACAAAGTTTGGTAATCATTGTTTTTTGTAGTATCACCCGCATTCTTTATCCTCAATTCTATATGTCCTTTGGGGGTAAATTTGGCTGCATTGCTCAGTAGATTGATTAGAATCTGTTTTAACCTGGTAGTATCCACATATGCAAATTCAGGAAGGCACTCATCTATGGTGAGAATTATATCAAGATTTTTTTCTTTGGTGATGGGCTGGATAATTTTAAGGGTTTCCATTGCCAAATGCCTTAAATTTGTCCATTCCGGGTTCAATTCAAGTTTTCCGGCTTCAATTTTTGAAAAATCAAGTATGTCATTGATAAGGTCTAGTAGTAAATTTCCGGATTGAACAATGGATTTAAGAAATCCTTTTTGATTTTCATCTAAATCAGTCTTCATCAAGAGATCCGAAAATCCTATAACTCCATTTAAGGGAGTTCTGATTTCGTGGCTCATGTTTGCCAGAAATTCGGACTTCGCCACACTCGCTTCTTTAGCCTGTTCCATAGAGTCGATGAGTGTTTTTTCCATCGTTTTTCTTTCTATGGCATTGGAGATACTGTCTGCGAAACTGATCAACAAGGCCGTTTCAGCTTCACTCCATACCCTTTCGCGGGTACAATCATCAAAGCCTACGTAACCCCAAAAATAATCCTGTACGTAAATCGGAATCAAAAGGATTGACAAAATCTCCTGACTCTCCAGCAATTCTTTCAATTCAGGATCATTGTCGATCTGAGATACTACAGCATGATAGGGCCTGTTTTTTAACATGGCTTGAGTACCTTCACCAAACAAGCCTACAGGCAATCCCTGTAAATCAGGATTGTCTATCTCTGCGGGCACTCCCAACGCGCTCCATTCAAATCTTTGGGAACAGAAAATATTTCCATCTTCATCTTGAAAATTTTCAAATAAATATGCCCTGTCCACCCCTGCGCCATCTCCTAGCAGTGCAATGGCTTTTTGCGTAGCTTTGGGGAAATCCTGATTGGAAAGCAACTCTTTGGTTGCATAAGCAATGGAAGTCAGCATTTTCTCATTTCTGATCAAATTACTGTTTACATTTTTAAGTGCAATTTCATTTGCTTTTATAATGTTTTCAATTGCCTTCTGCTCGGTTATATCCCTTAAAAACAGGTATTTAAAATGTGAAGAATCCGAATTTCGGTCAACTCCATTGTCAATGTTTTTTAAGTAGGCTGAAAACGTTTTGTTCTGAGAAGGCAAGTCTATTTCTACCCTTTTTTCTGCCATTTCTGAAGATAATAATACTTGTAACTCCGGACAGATTTTAATCAATTGATCGATTTTGGTAATGCTTAACTCGGTAAAATTTGAAATGAATGTGCTTGCGGCAAGGTTCATGGCAACTATTTCCCCGCCTTCATTTAGTATCAAAACACCATCTGAAAGTTTTTCAAAAATTGTTTTAAATGCGATCGGACTTGCGATAAATAACTGATGTTTGAATAAGGCCCAGAAAATAATCACTCCGGCAATTCCCAAAAGAAAAGGTACCGGATCCAAGCCAAAAGGATAAAATCCGAAAACCACAAAAAGATAGGCTATCCAAGGAACAAAACTACCAAACATCATGATCATAACTTGTTTTTGGTAGACTTTGGGTACAGAAAAAAACATTCGTAAAAGCAGGATATTTGCAGTTAAAATCAGGATAGAATTATAGCCTGCATATAACCAATGGAAAATACCTCTTTCAAGTGAAATAGAAATAAAATACGAATTGTCAGCAGCTGAAATATCGTTGTAAAACAGGCGGTGATAATCATTGGTAAACAAAATGATCAGAAATAGTACTGGTATGCCAAACATAATTCTAATCCAAATTGGGCTGATATATTTAGCTTTATCAGAATATTTCAGCGTGAATAATAAAAGTAACGGGGCAATAAATACTCCTCCAAGAAATTCAAGCTTGTAGAAAAACCCGATGGTACCCGGGTCTGTGGTCATGAGTTCAATACTGTAAAAATAGGAATATAGAAAAGATGCAAACATCAGGTATGAGAAATACCTTTCCCCGCGTAAGTTTTGTCTTTTAAAAGAAAAAATTGTCAGGGTAATAAAAAGAAGGCTTACAAAGAAAGCCGGGACGCCGTAGGGATTGAGATAGAATTCGAAATTCATGCTTGACTTTTAATAAAAAGATAAAATTCTGCCATTTTCTGATTAAAGGTGGTTTCAGCAAAGTAAAAATAATCGTTTTGTTATCTAAAAAAAACTAAATGGCATCAAATAAAGAGAAAACAAAATTGATCTTGTATAAAGGATAAATTATATTTGATAAAAAATTAGTGAAAATGAAGGTATTTAGGCTGATATTTATAACAATACTTGTGATTAATATGCCAATTTATGTTTTGGCGCAAGAAAGTGTTTCGCAAAACAAATCTGAACAAATTAAGGAAAAAGACTCTCTCAAGGAAGAAAAAAGAATTTTGGCAAAAGAAAAAGCCGACGCACAAGCCGCTGCGAAAGAGAAAAAACTTAAAGACGCTGAGTTGAAAGCTGAGCAAAAAAGGATCAATAATTTGGCTAAAGCTTAAGAAAACTATGATAAAGCGTTGACAAAAAAGCAACAGGCGGAAATAAATTTTGCAAAAGAAAATCTTAAATATGAGAAGCTCAAACTAAAAGGGAAAGCTACGGAAGCTGATTTGGCCAAAGTAGAAATGAAACTTAAAAAATCTGAAATTGCAATATCTCAGGCACAGGCGGACGCAGAGAGGTACCAAAGAGATATAAAAAGGTTTACATTAGAAAAGGGTGAAAAAGATAAAGATCATGAGGAAAAGAATAAAAATTGATCTTCAAGATCAAAGAAAGCAAAAGGTCATTATTCAATCATTGAGTAATGGCTTTTTTATGCCAAAAAGTCTTATTTTTTTAATCTAAAATTGTTTTTTCAGACACAATTTCCGAAAAAACGGAGGTTTAGGATTTGGTAGATGTTTTGATTGGAATCGAATAAACCCTGATTGCCCAGGGTCACATGAATACGGACCTACATAACCAGAAATAGCCATGGATTTCAAACAATTCACCATCAAATCCCAGGAAGCAATTCAAAAAGCTGCCGAACTGACTTCAGCCGAACAGCAACAGGCCATAGAACCTGCGCATTTACTCAAAGGAATATTTTCCGAAGATGAAAATGTCACTGATTTTTTATTTAAAAATCTGGGGGTAAATAAAAGCCTGATCAGTCAAAAAACAGATGAGATTATAGGCAATTATCCCAAAGTAAGTGGTCAGCAGCCCTATTTGTCTAATACTGCCAACCAAGTGCTTTCCAAAGCAAAAGATTATCTCAAGAATTTCGGAGATGAATTCATTGCCATAGAACATTTATTGTTGGCCATTTTGGCTGGTTCCGAAAAAACCGCGCAGCTATTAAAGGATCAAGGACTGTCAGAGAAGGCTTTGATCGAAGCAATCAAAGAACTCAGAAAAGGAAATAAAGTGACAGACCAGAATGCGGAATCAAAATATCGGGCTTTGGAGAAATATTCCAAAAACCTGAATGAACTGGCCAAAAAGGGTAAAATAGATCCGGTAATTGGCCGTGATGAGGAGATTAGGAGAGTACTTCAGATTTTGGCCAGAAGGACCAAAAACAATCCGATTTTGCTGGGTGAACCCGGAGTTGGAAAAACAGCGATTGTTGAAGGCCTTGCCCAAAGAATCATCAGTGGAGATGTTCCGGAAAATCTTAAGTCAAAGATATTGATTTCTTTGGATATGGGCTTACTTGTGGCAGGTGCCAAATACAAAGGAGAGTTTGAAGAAAGACTAAAAGCTGTCATCAAAGAAGTAACCGATTCTGAGGGTGAAATAATTCTGTTCATTGATGAAATTCACACCCTTATCGGTGCAGGAGGAGGTGGAGAGGGCGCGATGGATGCTGCCAACCTACTGAAACCGGCTCTTGCAAGGGGGGAACTTCATGCTATTGGTGCCACCACATTGAAAGAATACCAGAAGTATATAGAAAAGGACAAGGCATTGGAAAGAAGGTTTCAGGCTGTAATGGTCAATGAGCCTGATTCAGCTGATGCCATTTCTATACTAAGAGGTATAAAGGACAAATACGAGCTCCATCATGGGGTTAGGATCAAGGATGATGCGGTCATAGCGGCAGTAGAATTATCCCAAAGGTATATTTCCGATAGATTTCTTCCGGATAAAGCCATAGATTTAATGGATGAAGCTGCTGCAAAACTGAGGATGGAAATAGACTCCCTGCCTCAGGAATTGGATGAACTCAATAGAAGAATCATGCAGTTGGAGATTGAAAGGGAAGCCATTCGAAGAGAAAACAATAAGGACAAAGAAACTGTCCTAAGCAAGGAGATTGCAGAGCTTTCTGAAAAAAGGCAAAATGTAAAAGCCAAATGGGAAAGCGAGAAGGCAGTTATCACAGGAATAAGAACGGAAAAGGAAAATATGGACAGGCTAAAGCTTGAAGCAGAACAAGCTGAAAGAGCCGGGGATTTTGGTAAAGTGGCTGAAATCAGATATGGAAAAATAGTAGAAGCAGAACAAAAGTTGGAAAAATACAAATCCCAATTGGAAGAAATGCAGCAAGGGTCACCGCTTTTAAAGGAAGAGGTTGACAATGAGGATATTGCGGCAGTGGTTTCAAAATGGACAGGAATTCCTCTTTCCAAGATGATACAGAGCGAAAGGGAAAAACTATTACATTTAGAGGATGAATTGGGAAAAAGAGTTGCCGGGCAAAGAGAGGCAATCACCGCTATTTCTGATGCAGTGCGTAGGAGTAGGGCAGGGTTGCAGGATCCCAAGCGCCCAATCGGATCATTTATTTTCATGGGAACTACGGGAGTGGGTAAAACTGAGTTGGCGAAAGCCTTAGCTGAATATCTGTTCAATGATGAAAATTCCATGGTAAGAATTGATATGTCGGAATATCAGGAAAGACATGCCGTAAGCAGATTGGTTGGAGCACCTCCGGGATATGTGGGATATGATGAAGGAGGTCAATTGACCGAAGCGGTCAGAAGAAAGCCTTATTCGGTGGTCTTACTTGACGAAATAGAAAAAGCACATCCAGATGTTTTCAATATCCTTTTGCAGGTTTTGGATGATGGACGATTGACTGACAATAAAGGAAGGATTGCCAACTTCAAAAATACAATCATTATTCTTACCACAAATATCGGTTCCCACTTGATTCAGGAAAGATTTGCGGAGATGGAAGAGTGGAATAAGGAGGAGATTTTGGAAAAAACCAAATCTGAGGTTTACGATTTACTTAAAAAATCAGTAAGGCCGGAATTCTTGAACAGGATTGATGAAACAATTATGTTTGAGCCGCTTAACCAAAAAGTAATCCGAAAGATTGTGGATATTCAATGGAGAGAAATCCAGCAAAGATTAGCAGAATCCAACATTGAAATTGAAGCTACTCAAGAAGTCTTGGATTACTTGGGACAAGTAGGATTTGACCCTCAATTTGGTGCCAGACCATTGAAAAGGACCATGCAGCGATTGATTCTCAATGAATTGTCCAAGCAGATTCTTTCCGGATACATCAAGAATGATTCTGCAGTTTTGGTTGATTTGGATGCCGAAAACCAGGTCTATTTCAAAAATATAGAAAGCGTAGAGGTTTAATCGATTTTAAACTGATATACCGATAAACAAAAGCACAGCGATTCCTGTGCTTTTGTTTTTAATACTCTAATGAAGGAATTTGGGTATTTCATAAATGTCAACATGGAAACAATAATTCAGTTTTGAAAACCATCAGGCTAAAATCGGGGTTTATATGTTATAAGGTCAAATATGTTGGAGCATTTCTTTAATTGTCCGTATTGCATGGCAGAAATTTCCATGCTTATTGATCCCTCAATCCTAACACAAAAATATATTGAGGATTGCGAAGTATGCTGCAATCCAATACAGGTTCTGCTTGAAATGGAAAATGGAAACCTTTTATATTTTCAGGCAATATCAATAGAACAATGATGCTTTTTTCTACAGAAGATTCGCTTGAGGATATTTTCAGTATTGTTAATGATGAATTGGACAGAGGTGCTTCAGATCCGACACATCCTTTTAGATTTTTCTCTTTGGCCACACATACAGATTCAGATATTGATGTGCGTTATGTGGTATTGAGAAACCTGGATGATCAGAGTAATCTATTTTTTTTTACTGATTTTAGATCCACCAAAGTAAAGCAATTAAAAAACAAACCTCATGTAGCTCTTTTATTTTACCATCCCGAAAAAAGGACACAGGTTAGAATAAAAGGAAATATAGAGATTCACCATCAAAACGATCTGAGTAGGATATTTTGGGCTATAGTACAAGAGGATGCACGCAAGGCGTACAATTCTAAAATACCACCTGGCGAAATTATTTCAGATCCGCTAATAGCCTACAATTGGACGGCAAAGATGGATGATAGGTTTTTCTGTTTAATTAAAGTTATTCCCTCCCATATTGAGGCGTTGCAAATTCATGGATTGAATCATATTAGGGTAGTTTTCCAAAAAAAGAAAGACATATGGAAAATGGATTGGTTGACACCATAATCATTTTCCAGTAAATATGAAATTCTCCACAAAAAAGAATATTTTTAGGTCATCAAAGGATTAGAGTAGTTTGCATTTAGATTTCGGCTCTATTTTAAACCAACGCTTGATTCATTGAATATATTTGTAAATTAATTTTGAATAATTTGCCCGCGCATGCAAGAACAAGAAATTAAGAAAAAAGACAAAGATACTTCTGTAAGGGAGAGGCAAACCTTTTTTAGGGTTACTTTTAAAAACAACTGTAATCTCCTTCAAATTGCAGATAACAAAGCAAATATGATTATTAGTATCAATGCTTTGGTGATTTCTTCCATTATAGCTATTGCAGGTTATGGTACTATTTCGGACGAACTTGATTTGTATGGTTCAAAGCTGATTTTTCCTATAGTGTTGATCCTTCTTTCTTGCTTGATGTCCACCGTCTTAGCTGTTCAGGCTGCCAAACCTAAAATCATTGATAAAAACAAGAATATCCAAAGCCGCGGTAAAGGAAGTCTGCTGTTTTTTGGGGAAGTGGCGAATTATTCTCTTGAACAGTACCTTCAAGAAATTGAGAAGATTTTACCTTCCAAAAATGAAATAAATCAACAGATGTCAATAGCAGTTTTTTATCAAGGGGTGGTTTTGAAGCGAAAATACAATATGCTTGGTTATGCTTATAATATCTTTTTGTTGGGGATTGTTTTTGGAGTCTTGGCGTTTCTTGTTTATTTATTTGCATAAGTGATATATAGATTGATTTTTGAATTAAAAAAGGTAGAAAAATAAAATTTTTTGCCCTTTACGAAAACAATGACTGTGTTTTATTGATTTATTCCTCTAGGTTAATACACAATTATGAGAGTTTCCTTTATTAGTATTTTCCTTTCATTTATTTTTTTCAATCTGCATGCCCAAACTGCAGAAGTCCGGGGTAGGATTTTTAATGCAGTCAATAATGAAGGTATTCCTTTTGCCAACATCGTTGTTTTAGGTACAGACTATGGGACAGTTTCTGATGAAAACGGAAACTATGTGCTATCTGATCTCCCTCCAGGTCTTTACAATATCAGGGCGAGTTTTTTAGGCTTTAGAGCAAAAACTTTTTTTGAGATACAAGCTACGCTTGCAAGTGCCGTCCGTCTTGATTTTGATTTGAGAGAGGAGGCGGCTGAGTTGAGTGAGGTGACCGTTTCTGCGGAATTTACCCGATCTGACGAAACGCCGATTTCAGTCAGAAGGCTAAATACAAATGAAATCGAGCGGTATCCTGGAGGAAACAGGGACATCAGTAGGGTAATCCAATCCCTTCCTGGCGTGGCGAGTACTGCAAGTTTTCGAAACGATATTATCATTCGCGGCGGGGCACCAAATGAAAATAAATTCTTCATCGATGAAATCGAAGTTCCGGTAATCAATCACTTTGCTACTCAGGGTTCTTCCGGAGGTCCAGTAGGAATCCTCAATGTAAACTTGATCAAAAACGTGGATGTTATTACGGGTGGATTTCCGGCTGATAGGATGAATTCACTCAGTTCGTTCTTTGAATTTCAACTCAAAGAGGGTAGAAAGGATAAAATGTTTACGCAGATGACCCTTGGAGCAAGTGAACTTACCATTTCAAATGAGGGGCCTATCGGAGAAAAAACGACATATATTCTTTCTGCCAGAAGATCTTACCTGCAATTTTTGTTCAGACAGCTTCAACTTCCTTTCTTACCTACTTTCAATGACTTCCAATTAAAAACAGTCACAAAACTGAATGAAAAGACTGAATTGACTTTTATAGGCGTTGGAGCGATTGATCAATTTGCTTTGAATTTTGATGTTCCGCAAGATGAAACTGATGAAGAAAGAGAAGAAAGACTCTATACTTTGCAAAACCTACCAATTTCTTCTCAATGGAATTATGCCACCGGGTTGAAACTAAAAAGATTCAGAGAAAATGGATTTTGGACATTCATTTTGAGCAGAAATATGCTCAACAACAGGTCTTTCAAATATGCCGATAATGATAACAGTGATCCGCAGAATCTACTTTTTGATTATCTTTCTCAGGAAAGTGAGAATAAATTCAGGGCTGAAAATTCTATCTTCACAAAAGGTTTCAACCTGAAATATGGGGTAAATTATGAATATGCGAGATACTTTATCAGCGACTTTGACAGAAGTACTCTAGCAAATGAAGGTCAAGTGGTTAATGTCACTGCCACATCGTTTTTCCACAGCTATGGTGCTTTCGTTTCGGCAAGTAAATATTTCAACAATGAAAGACTACTCGTAACAGGAGGTATCAGAATGGATGGAAGTACCTTTGGGGCCACTGCAGAAAACCCTCTCAATCAGATAAGTCCAAGAGCATCCTTTTCATATCAATTGAAACCTAATCTATTCTGGACAGGAAATGTGGGAATCTATTATCAAAAGCCTCCATACACTGCTTTAGGATATAGAAACAGTGATGGTCAACTTGAAAATCAATTGAATGACATCAGGTTTATTCAAGCCACACACTTCATTACGGGATTTGAAAGAGTAATCCCTGAAAAAAACAGAAGGTTTAGTGTAGAAGGGTTTTATAAGTTGTACGACAATTATCCTACTTCGATCAGAAACGGGATTTCACTTGCCAATCTAGGTGCAGACTTTGGTGTAATCGGCAATGAACCAGTCAATTCAGATTCTGAAGGAAGGGCTTACGGTTTGGAATTTTTGGCTCAGCAGCGTTTATTCCAAAACTTCTATGGGATAGCCTCCGTGACTTTGGTCCGAAGCGAATTTACAAACCCTAATACCGA
>CAZLJT010000105.1:2533-12011 GCA_964559905.1 uncultured Aquiflexum sp. | reverse complement strand
GAAATCCCACAGATACAGATCAAAGCCAACAGGGAATTACTGAGCCATTATGGTATAAGTATTGGCAAATTCAATGAATTTGTAGATGTTGGTATTTCAGGTGAAAAAGTATCAGAAATCTATGAGGAAAATCGGTCATTTGATCTTATAGTCCGCTTCGACCAAGAAAATCGGAGCAAAATGGATCATATCATGAATACCTTGATAGATGCCGAAAACGGAGAAAAAATCCCGATTCATTATGTCGCAAACATTGAAAGTGGAAGCGGCCCAAACACCATAAACCGGGAGAATGTGGCACGCAAAACAGTTGTCTCTGCCAATGTATCCGGACGCGATCAAAAAAGCGTAGTGGATGAAATAAAAGCCAAAATATCGGATAACATTCAACTTCCGGAAGGATATCATGTGGAACTTGGCGGTCAATTTGAAGCCGAGGAAGAAGCTTCCACAACCTTATTGGTCACTTCACTCTTTGCAATTCTCGTTATTTTCATGATCCTTTTTCAAGAATTTAAAAAAGTAAATCTTGCTTCAATCATATTGATCAATCTCCCTTTGGCGCTGATCGGTGGTATATTCAGTATTTACTTCACTAGTGGTATTTTGAGTATTCCTGCTATCATCGGATTTATCACCCTATTTGGAATTGCCACCAGAAACGGGATTCTGTTGGTATCACACTATGAGAATCTGATGGCAGAAGGGCTTAGTCTTTATGAGACGGTAATCCAAGGCTCAAAAGATAGATTAAGCCCTATCTTGATGACAGCCATCACCGCAGGACTGGCATTGATCCCATTGGCCTTGGCAGGAGACCTGCCCGGCAATGAAATCCAAAGCCCAATGGCTAAAGTCATTTTGGGCGGTCTGACCACATCTACCCTTCTTAACTTGATTATTGTCCCAATGGTCTATTTTCTAGTTAACTCAAAAAAAGAAACAAAATGAAAAAGCCCATATTCCTTTATATACTATCTCTTTTGACTTTTGTGAATGCATATGGCCAATCGAGTTTTGATGTCATTATGGCTGAGATTGAAAAAAACAACAAAACCTTACAGGCCAATGTACAGAAGCAGGAGGCACAAAACCTTCAGTTCAAATCGGAAATGCCCCTTTATAACCCAGATATTGGATATGACTTTATGTATGGCTTTCCATTGAATGCGGGAAACCAAACAGATATATTATTAAATCAGACATTTGATTTCCCAACTGTATATGGTAAAAGAAAACAGCTTGTCAATGAGCAAATTGCCCAATCTACTTACAACTTTGATGCTGCCAGGCAAGAGGTTCTTTTTGAAGCACAATCCACTTGTATAGAATTGGTATATAGAAACAAACTACATGAACAATTTCAATTGAGAAAAACATTTACTGAAAACTTATTAAACGATTTTGAAACCAAGTTGACAACAGGAGATGGCAACATCCTTGATGTAAACAAAGCAAAATTACAGCTGATTGAAATCAACAAGGAGTTCCAATTGAATCTTTCGGAAATCAACCAACTCAACCAACAACTTACTGCTTTGAACGGCGGGATTGAAATATCTTTTACAGAAACCATTTATCCTGAAATTGATCCTATTCCTTTTTTCGAAGATCTGTATGATGAAATTCAGACCGAAGACCCCACACTTAAATTTATTGAACTGGAAACTGTGACAGCAAAAAAGCAATTGGAACTGAATAAAGCACTTGCTTTACCAAAAATGGAAGCGGGTTACCGCTATCAGGGAATTTTAGGGCAAAGATTCAATGGTTTTCATTTGGGCACAACAATACCGCTGTGGGAAAACAAATATAAAGTTCGTCAAAGTGAAGCAGCGGTTTTATTTTCGGATTTACGCATCAGCGAATACCAAAACCAGAAATTCTATGATGTCAAACAGTTATTCGAAAAATATCAGAAATTGTCCAGAACCTTTGATGAATACAAAATGGTAATTTCTTCTATAAATAGTTTGGAATATTTAGATAAAGCCTTAGAAGTTGGTCATATTTCCACTATTGAATATTTTATGGAAACCAATTATTACTACCTGGCTTACAATAATTTTCTTTTGACAGAAAAAGATTATTATGCCGTAAAAGCAGAGATTCTAAAGTTTAGGTTGTAGGTGCAGCTATAAGGGATTTGCAATCCCAGATTCAGATCATGGGGTTTTTAATCCAAATCTTCATCCAAAGACTTGCATACCGGATATATGATAGCTTTCGCGAAAATTAAATTCTTTGTTTTTAACTTCAAATTCAAGCCAAGTATTCCTAATTCTTAAATTTAATGGCTATTTTTTGAACTCATATCAAACCCGACTTACCTATGGAGCCTAACTTAAGCCTTAAACCATACAAAATTTTTTATCTTATAATTTTAGCCCTGATTTTTATCCAATGTAGACCATCGGGGCCAGATTGGGAAAAGGAAAACCTTACTCTTATTCAGAAATATCAATTGACAGAAAGGCAAATTTCCGGACTTCCAAATACTAGCTTTGTCTCGAATCTTGCACCTGCACAGGTCACCAATCTGAGCAATGTTGACTCCTTAGAACTGCATCCCGGTGTTCAGGCCAAGGTTATTTGGGGTTCAGGAACGATGATGGCAGAGCTCCTGCTTGATCCGCAAGCCCAAATTCCAGAAGAAACATCAGATGTTGATAGGTTTATTCTCATTATGGATGGAGAGATTGAAGCCTTTATCAATGGAATTCCTGTTTCTATGATTTCCAGAAAAAGGGAAGCCCCGGATGGAATCCATAGCATTACTCCTAAAATTGATTTTGTATATCTTGAAAAGGGCAGTAAATTCTCTTTGTTAGCCGGTCCTTCGGGAGCTAAAATATATGAAATAACTAGTCCACTTCGCAAAGAATACCTCCAAAAAGCGGGGATAGAAAACCTGCCATTTGAATTTCGGGATATTGAAAACCCACTTTCTTCTAATATTGAACCAAATACGGTTTATGACTTATATGATATTCAGCTTTCGGAGTTAGCTCCGGGAGCTTTCTCAAGATTGATATCAGGCAGGAATATGCTCTTAAGCTTTATTTCCATGGAACCGGGTTCTGTTTTTGGCCATCATATACACCCTGAAGAACAAATCATGTTTGTGTTGAGAGGTTCTGTCGATGAAATTTTATTGGATAGCAATAAGCTGATGGAAAGCAATGATGTGGTTCTTATTCCCGGGAATTTTGTCCATGGTGCCGAAATCGGGGATTTGGGTGCTGAGGCTTTGGATATTTTCTGGCCTTCCCGCAATGATTATCTGGAAAAGGAAAAAGAAAGAATGAATGCTTTCCATAAATTCATTCCAAAAGAAGCTGAATTGGAATTGGTCATCGACGGCAAGAAAACCAAACCTGAACTCTTCTTTACCGAAGGCCCAAAATGGATGAATGGAAAGCTCTATTTCTCCAACATGTATTTTGACCAGGATTTCAATGCTGATCCAAAAAGGAGTTCAACAGTAGTCATGGATCCTGATGGCAGCTACAGAAATATTACTGAAGGTAAGATGCAAACCAATGGACTATATCCTTACAAAAACGGTAATCTTTTGGTTTGTGACATGATGGGACATCAAGTAATAGAAATAACCCCAAATGGACAAGTTGTCCGGGTACTAGCAGATAAATATGAGGGAAAACCCATTGATGGCCCCAATGATATCATCACGGATGCAAAGGGAGGATTTTACTTTACTGATCCCCAATTTACTATGGAAGCTGAAAAGTTTCAACCAGGCCGAGCAGTTTACTATGTCTCAGCCCAAGGCGAAATCACCCGGATCACCGAACCCAATGAGTTTGCTATGCCTAATGGGATTTTACTTTCCCCTGATGGAAAAACCTTATATATCAACAACTGTTTTGACAAAGAAGATTGGTATCCTGTCCAAAGCGACAAGGACAATTATATTTGGGCTTATGATGTCAATGAGGATGGAAACATCCACAATGGCCGACAGTTTGCAAAGGTCTTTCTTACAGAAGATGTACTTGATAGGCAGGGAAAGTCTTCCGGTGCTGATGGCATGGCCATTGACAAAGAAGGCAATATCTATGTGGCAACTTATTTTGGCGTGCAGATTTTTGATCATTCCGGCAAATTTGTCGGAATGATCAATATGCCGTCTTTTCCTGTAAGTTTGGCTTTTGGGGATGAAGATATGAAGACACTTTATATTGTCAGTTACAGCAAAATCTACAAGATCAGAACGAATAAGGAGGGGTATGTGAATTATTTGTAGGTTGATTACATAAAAGTCAAGTCCTGATAGAACTTGACTTTTATGCCATAAACCTTCGATACGCCACTGACCGCCAAAAGTCTCACGCCATAGTTCTCTGGATCTTATACCTATTACCTCTTCTCAATTCTGGTCTCTCGGTTCTCCCTTCGTGGTTCTTGTCTCTTGTTTCTTGATTCTTATCTCTTGGTACTTGGGTACATCGTACTTTGTACAATTCGCTCTCCTACCAGGTCCGCTTACTCATCATCTGATCTAATTCCTGTCGGGTCATGGTGCCGAGTTCAGGATGTTTTTCCAACCATTTAAGGAAGCCTACTTTGATTTCATCAGTCCACTGACTATCGATTTCGCCAGTGCTATAAACATTATTCCGCACCATCTCGAAACCGAATTGGTCTTTTCTTACCACAAATTCCGCAACAGAGACCACAGCTTCGGCCAAATGCGCAGGTACAAATAGTACCCCTTCTACCGTTGCTATCACCAAATCCCCCGGAAGCACAATGGCATTTCCAATTCGGATTGGTGTATTAAGTCCCATCAGGACCATTTCTTCAGTGAATGAAGGATGAAAATCCCGGACAAATGCATTGAACCCCGGAATATTCCTGATTTCCTGTAAATCCCTGGAGGCACCATCGAATACTACCCCATTGCCTGATTTACTGAAAATGGAATTGGCCAATGTTGATCCCATGATGGGTCCACCTCCTATTTTTCCAAAAGCATCGGCTACATACAAGTCTCCCGGCACAAGTGTATCAATGGGCCAAGCGTTGGTATTCCCTTTCCTTCCTTCTTTGGCACCTCTTTCCTTGATGTTGCGTTCCACATCCGGTCTACTGGGCAAATACATCGCTGTTACAGCACGGCCTGTCATCAATGTTTCGTTCACCATTTTCCATCCGCCTTCATATTGGTTATGATATCCCTCATTTCTCAAAGCATTCCAAGCATCGTCAATCATGATACGTTTGGCCCTCTCTAATAGATCTTCCGGGATTTTTGGTCTGCCATCCGGAAAGCGCTCTCCCTTCCATTCAGAAGTAAGAAAAACCATTTCTTCCTTGGAAATGGTTTGAGCGGGCAAAATGCCAATAAAAGAAATTAGACAAATAAGAATAACTGGAATTCGAAATTTCATTACTTATTGGTTTTATAGCAGTTCTACAAATTTTGTTTCGACTCAATTAACGATTATCATCTCCCATCACATCGTATCCTTTCCATTTGAATTCTTTGGCAAGATCGGAGGCGGCAGGCCAGGCAATGTCATGTTGCTTGCTGGCCACCCAATTTCTTCGATTTTCCTCGGTATCAAAGGAAATCATGATTTGGTAATTGTAGCTGGTCTGTTCTGCCTGAATCTCCTTGGAGATGTTCTCTGGAAACAAACGTAAAAGTTTTGAACCCAAATACCCTTTTTGCACTACCATAGCCGGGACATAAATTGAATGGTACATATCTTCAAAGGCTTTGGCATTTTCCTTGTCCACCACAAATTCCATTTGTAATGAAATACCTTTTGACGGGATTGATGCATTCGCATGGGCATGTTTGGACGGCACTATACCGATTACCAACAATTCCAAATCCTCACTTCCATCGTTTGAGAAACTCAAATGCTCTCCCAATGAACCAAAGAATGCATCATGCGCTTTGAAGTTCCCCAAGTCATTTCCAATTGCTACACTGCCATTGCCCTTTGTAACATAATACACTTCTTCAAATCCTTCAAGTTTTCGTGTTATCCCCTTACTTCCTGCGGGAATGACCACATGATCAACATGATTCCAGTCTGTGCTGAAAATCTCTGGACCAAGAATCCTACGATATAAGACAGCTTCTCCCCCATAAGCTGTATTATCTGCTCTGAGCTTTTCTTTTTCCAATCGTCCATTGACAAAGGTGGGAATAGGATCCAGTGTTGCTCCTACACGGGTATCACCAAGGTCAAAATTATCAGTCTTTCCCTTTGTGCGGCTTACAGCAAAGTTGAGCCAGGTTAAGCCCTTGTCAGAGGAGTTATATATGGCATGGGAGTCTCCCATTTTGCAGGGAACCACAGCCGGGGCCTTGATTTTTGAAGTCCTTCCATTAACAGTGAATTCTGCCTCACCATCCAAGATAACAAACATTTCTTCGATGCTATGATGAAAATGATGGCCAATTCCGGATTTTCCATAAATTTGTCCTGCATGGAGGTAAAGAAAGTTTGACGCAAGATCATTTCTCCCTATCAATTGGGTAAAACCCATTTTCCCTGCCCCTGCATGCACCGCGGACAATTCTCTGTATTTGGTCTCATCATTGGGGATTATTCTTTCTTTAAGGGACTGTGCATTGGCCTGAAATGCCAATACAAGACTTGCCAAAATGATTACTCTTTTCATAGGTCGTCTGGGATTAGTTTTTTACAAATTGCAAGAATGAGGTGATATCATTTATTCTCTGGTAAAGCATATACCATATACCCTTTTGGCAAAGCCCCTGGTTTTTTGGAATGGTCATAGCTATCTCTGGCAAAATTGGATGTGGCATTGATGACCAGGTATTGTTTCCCATTTAACATATACATGCTGGGTTGGGCATTGGATTCCCTGCTGAGTGTTTCTTCCCACAGGAGCTTTCCGTTTTCTGCATCAAAGGCATAAAGTTTCCCTCCTTTGGCGGTGGAAAATACAACCCCTGTAGAAGTAACGATCATTCCTTTTCTCAAAACCCCACTTGGCGCTCCTTTGCTTTGGTCTCCTTGCACATAGAGGGAGTCTTGGCCTACTGGCATTCTCCATTTGATAAGGCCTTCATTCAGATCATAGGCTACGATGGAAGACCATGGCGGGGCAGCCAATCCTGGCCATTCCAAACCATATTCCGTAGTGTACCTATCAGTTGGATGTTCGGTATCTATAGGATAATCTGACATTGCAGGAGCCCTGTTTTCATCAGGTCTGATTTTGACACCACCCGACGCTACGACAGGCCCTTCCGGCGTTTTTGGCTCGAGGTTTCTTCTAAAGTTGAAACTGGCAGGGTTACCTCCCAAATAACGGTACATGGCCTTTAATGTTTCTTCATCTACATGTACGAAACCTGGCATTTGGCCCTTCCCATTGATCACGGCACTTCTGAATTCATCATAGAAAACATACTGTCCAATATTCACGAGTGATGGTCCTACCCCACCTGCCATCTCTACACCGTGGCAAGTCTGACAGGTGGAGGTATACAGGGATTTTACGCGTTGAACCTCATTCACGGATAAATCTGTCTTTGGAGGTTCTACCTTATTCAGTTTGTAGATTGAAGCGTGTTCCTGAGTTAGGATATACATCATTCCATTTTGAGGATCAGAAGCAGAGTTGCCATAATTTGCGCCCCCCAAGGCCCCGGGCATCATGATGGTCTCATATTGGTCCGATGGAGGAACATATAAGCCTGACTTGCCTTCTTCCAATCTTTTAGTCCATGCTTGTTTAATACTATCGGAAAAATATGGATTCAGGGTTTCCTTTGTAACCTCATTTCTGGTAAAATTTGGAAGCGAGGATATAGGTTGCGTAGGCCAAGCTTCTTCACCTGGCATTTCGCTTGGTGGAAAAGGTTTTTCTTCAATTGGAAATAAAGGTTCACCCGTAACCCTGTCAAAAACAAAAACAAAACCATGCTTGGTTGCCACTGCCACCGCATCAATTTTCTTTCCATTTCTGTTTACTGTCAACAACTGTGGTGCTGGAGATAAATCATAGTCCCAAAGGTCATGGTGGACAGTCTGATAATGCCATATTCTTTCTCCTGTATTAGCATCCAATGCTACAATCGAATTGCCAAAAAGGTTACTTCCGATCCTGTCAGCGCCATAATAATCATAGGTTGGTGAACCTACCGGAAGGTAAGCGATTCCCCTGTCCGTGTCTACTGTGATTTCACTCCAAACATTCACCCCTCCCACATATTTGTAAGCATCCTTTGGCCAGGTGTTATACCCAAATTCACCGGGATGAGGGATGGTGTGGAATATCCATTCCATCTTGCCGGTCACCACATTGTAAGCCCTTACATGTCCCGGAGGAGAGAAGTAATTTTCTCCCGGCGCTGAACCAATGATCAATAAATCCTTATAAATCACTCCTGGCATCATGGGCTGAATCCTTCGGATTGAAGTTGGATCGCGGTCGACTCCTTCCCTTAAGTCAACATAACCATCTCTCCCAAAACTCATGATGGATTGGCCTGTCACAGCATCAATGGCCTGAATGGTATTATTGATGGTGAAGATCAGCCTTTTGTCTTTTTTGTCCTTGCTTTCCCAATAATTGATCCCCCTTCTGGTCAGGCCCATAAGATTGGCATGGATCCAAATTTCCTCTTGGGTAAGCACATTCAGTGCTATAAGTGAAGAATTTTTACCCATCACATACATCACAGTATCCACAATGATAGGACTGAAAAAATACGGGGTCTCATCCTCTGTCGGATATATCCATGCCAATTCCATTTGGGAAACATTTGCTTTGGTTATTTCATCACCAACAAAAAATCTGGACTGATCAGGACCTCCACCATAATGTGTCCATGTAGAATACTGGTCTGTTGGAACTTCTTTTTGACAAGCTAAAAATGTAGTCAAAATAAATATTCCGACTATGATCGAAACTTTTGAGTTAATAGGTTTTATTGGGTTCATTTATTTTTTAAAATAAGGTATCATCATATCATCCTCTTTTCATTTTTGAGTATCGGAAGGATAACAAATTTTAACTCAATATCCCAGATGGCCAGTTGATATTGGAAAATCGAAATTTACAATGCTAAATATATGGCCAGACACTCAGTTTGCAAAAATAAATACAAGGGCAATTAACCGTTTAAAAACTTTTAGTGTTAATTTGACACTATTTTCAATTGAAAATGTATATTGAATTTAATCCAGAAAAATATAACCATCCCATAAATTCCAAACTGCATTTATTTTGTTTGAGAAACAACTGCGTTTATTAATCAAATTAACATGAGATTCAACTTTAAAATATTGTGCATTGCATTGAGAATAGCGAGCGGCGTACTGATAAATTCGTGCAGGAGAAGCCGTTTGACATCGGGCAGCGCATCCTTGATTGCGACGTCATTCAGATATCTGCTGAACAGACTGAACTTTTCATCGTCATTGGGCGCGTCCGCGATATTCTTTGTAAGCATGAGAAGCGA
>CAZLJT010000105.1:0-2523 GCA_964559905.1 uncultured Aquiflexum sp. | reverse complement strand
CATTGCATTGATAGCTACAACCTTTATTTGCACTCAAAGTCGCGCTCAGGATTCGGATTTCTATATATTCCTGAGTTTCGGTCAATCCAATATGGAAGGGCATTCAAAATTTGAGCCTATGGACACCATTGTCAACCCTAGGTTCACGGTTATGCAAGCGGTGGATTGTGATAACCTAAACAGGAAAAAAGGAATTTGGTATGATGCAATCCCTCCATTAACCAGATGTAATACCGGACCGACCCCAACTGATTATTTTGGGAGGACCTTAGTAGCAGGATTACCGGAAAACATCAAAATTACCGTCATCAATGTCTCAGTGGGAGGATGTAAAATCGAACTTTTTGATAAAGAAAATTATGAATCATATGCTGCTGCACGGGATCGGAGGAGATGAAAAGGAGTGGCTGACCTATGGCAATCTACAGGAAATTCTGGACAACCTCTATGCTGATGGAAAGATTGAACCTATGATTGTGGTTATGCCAAATGGTAGGGCTATGAAAGATGACAGCGCAGGAGGAAACATCATGGCACCGAAAAAAGTGGAATCATTTGCCACATTTGAATGGGATCTTCTGAATGACCTGATTCCTTTTATCGATAAAAATATCCTGTGCTGAAAGAACGTGAAAACCGTGCCATTGCAGTACTCTCCATGGGCGGGGGACAATCTCTGAATTTTGGTTTAGGTAATCTTGATAAATTCGCATGGGTAGGAGGCAACTGTGCATTAATTTGGACTCCGGTTCCTTCCCAAGCTGATCTTATAATCGTCCGGTGTACCTTTCATGTTGATATGGACAAAACGGACCTTTTTATCCTCATCCCTGTACACTATAGCATCCTCCTGGTCAGGATCGACCTCGTTTTTATTTTTTCCTCCAAAGAGAGATTTAAAACCTACCGAAGTTACCATACCCAAAGGGATCCTGATAAAATAATCCATATTCATATCCAGACTCTGCTTTCCAGACAGTTCGATAAAGCCCAAACTTGAATTGATGTTCATATTGGGAATATTCAAAATACCATCTTTCAAATCAAAGGTATTGCTCAGGGTGTCAAATTTCACATTGTTGAGATTACGATCTGAGAAATAGCTCGACATAGCACTCAAAGGCGCAAAATTCACAATATTCCCCTGATATACTGTCAGATCCATTTTTGCTTCTGACTTGTCAATAATCGGGGTGAGATCAGGATATACTAAAAACTTACTGGTTATTGTTCCACTTACTTTTCCGTGAAGATTTTCATTGATCAGGTAATCCTGACCAAAATTCTCAAATTTGATAAGCAACTTGTCAAGATCAAGCTTCGAGGCTTTCATGGTACTGTGAAAATAAATATGCTCGGGATCGGAACCATTAAAATAACCCTTAACTCCCAAAGTCCCATCCGCTGCCCTTAAACCGAGAGTATCCAGATAGATATAATGATCAGCTGTAGTACGCGCGGAAGCAGTGACATTTTCCAACCAAAAAGTATGGTAATTCATTTTCCCGATTTCGGCACTGATATCCATCTCAGTGAAAGGAATTTCGAAAACGTTGAATGCTTCCTGATGATTGGTATCCACATCTATGCTTTCAAAACCCATCAATGCATCCAAGTCCAAGGAAAGTGATTTCAAGTGGAAAAAATTCCGCTTATTCTTGAGTGAATCCACTTCACCGAGTTGATATCCCATACTTACTTTGAAATCGGAGGAGCCCATTTTTCCACCAAAATCGGTGACAGTCAGGAACTCATGCTCATAATGGATCCTTCCTCCAAAATCCTCCAATCTCAATGGATGTACCCTGAATTTTCCGTCGAGGTCAGTCAAATAAAAATCAGCAGATTCGAAACCTTCATTGTAATGGAGATCCAGACTACCCTTCAATTTCAAACCGTCTATTTCCTCTTTTTGATAATCTTTAGGCAGGTAGTTTACCCCATTGTATTTTAAAAGATCATTGATATTTAAATGATTGGAAACCAAATCAAATTCAAACCTGCTGTCACCTTTTGGGCTTTCCTGAAACCATTTAGGATAATTCAGGACTTTCCCGGAAAAATGAAAATCACTCCTGTCAATCTCTCCTGAAAAATCCTTTACCTCCATATTTTCCTCCCCAATCATAATGTCAGCATGAAAATCATGAAAGGCGTGTGGGTATTTTTCAAGCTTTGCATAAAAATCCTCAATAAAAAACTCTCCTTGAGGCAAATGCTCATAATCCATCAGGTTTTTTCCCGTAGACTCGAATGCAAGCTTGATTTTAAAATCATTGATCAATTCATTGATACTACTGTCTGAAGGTAATAATTGCTTCAAATCAATTTTAGAAGAATTTGCGTCCAATTGGACTTTAACGGGTTTGGGATTACTGTGCAGTATTGCAGGCAAGTCGTCGATAGTTCCTGAAAGGTTAAAATCTGAATCTGCTATCTGAAAACTCAAATTATCCAAGCGGAGATTTCCTTCTCTCATAAATACATATGCATTTACAGTCCTGATCTGATGGGGATAATCGG
>CAZLJT010000104.1:4474-12013 GCA_964559905.1 uncultured Aquiflexum sp. | reverse complement strand
TAGACACGGGTACGCTGGTCACCAATATCAACGACGATGCGCTTATTCGGATTCACCGGAGCATCAATGAAAATATCCGCAGGTGGGATGTTAATCGCCTGCCCAATACTGACATTCTGTAAGCCATTGTTCGCTTCGATGATTTCGGTGGCCTGGGCAGCCAGCGCATCAACCTGAGCCTGACTCAGATCCTGACGCGCGAGAAAGACGTGCTCGTAGAGCGCCATCCCCGTGTCCTTTCACTTCCATGCCGATCGCTGGCTGATCCGTTCGGATGAACGGGGCCCCTCCGGCTTTCTTCAATACATCACCGGGCGTATCCCGATGAAGGCCGTGCCCATACAGATTTCGTGAAGCATTGCAAGCATCCGCTTGCGCGCGGGCGCGGCAGCGGGCATCTGACGCGCTCCACAGGGGACATTTTCATGCCGTCAGGATTGGTTGCGCTGCTCGATGATATGGCAGTGATTGCAAAGGCGGCAAGCGCTTCGATGGATGATGTTGCGGTCGCCGCTGGCAAGGCAGGCACCAAGACGGCCGGCGTGGTGATCGACGATGCAGCGGTAACGCCAGGCTATGTGACCGGTCTGTCCCCTGCGCGCGAATTGCCGATCATCTGGAAGATCACCAAGGGCAGCCTCAAGAACAAGCTGGTGTTCCTGTTGCCTGGCGCATTGCTGCTGTCGGAATTTCTGCCCGGAGCGATCATCTGGCTATTGATGCTGGGCGGCGCTTTTCTGTGTTACGAAGGCGCCGAAAAAGTGCTGGAGAAGCTCGGCGCGGCCAAGCACGGCAAGACGCTTGAGGATGCGATCACAGATCCGGTCACCTTTGAAAACCAGCGCGTTTCGGGCGCGATCCGCACCGATATGATCCTGTCGGCCGAGATCATGGCGATTGCGCTCAACGAGGTTTCGGCAGAGACGCTGGTGATGCGGGCGGCGGTGCTGGCGATTGTCGGGATAGCGGTGACCGTTGCCGTCTATGGCGCGGTGGCGGTGATCGTGAAGCTTGATGATATCGGCCTACACCTCACGAAGAAGCCCAGCGGTCTGGCGCGTGCAACCGGTGCGTTCCTGCTGCGTTCTGTGCCACATTTGCTGACGGCGCTGACGATTGTGGGAACGGTGGCGATGTTGTGGGTTGGCGGCGGCATTATCGTGCACGGCACGCACGAGGTGGGCTTCCACGCGATCTATGATGCCATCCACGGCGCGGAATATGCTGTGGCTGGTGCAAGCGGGGCGGCAGGCGGCGTGCTGGGCTGGCTGACCTATGCGGCGTTGTGCGCGGTCTTGGGGTTGGTGCTGGGAGCCGCAATCGCTTTCACCCTGCATAAAGTGCTGGGTGTGGGCGCGGACGAAGCGCATTAAGTCTCGTGCTATGACCACACCTGTCCTTTACACTTGTGCGCGTTCGCGCGGCCTTCGTGCGACCTGGGCGGCCGAGGAGGCCGGGGTTGCGATTGATCTGAAGATCCTGCCCTTTCCGCCGCGCTATCTCGCGCCCGAATATCTGGCGATCAATCCGCTGGGCACCGTGCCGCTGCTTGTGGATGGTGACAGCCGCCTCACCGAAAGCTGCGCCATCGCGCATTATCTCGCGACCCGTTCGGGCTACACGCCGCTGGCCATTGCGCCGGGCGAGGCAGATTACGCCGAATATTGCGACTACACCTACCATGCGGACGCCACGATCACTTTCCCGCAGACGGTCTATATGCGGTTCGCGGTCTTCGAGAAGGAGAAGGGCTGGGCCGAGGCGGGTGAAGCCTATGCCAAGTGGTTCTGGAAACGGCTGGTGAAGCTGGAACAGCGGCTGAAGGGCCGCGAATATCTGTGCGCCGATCGCTTTACCGTGGCGGACATCTGCTGCGGCTATGCGCTGATCCTGGCCCAAAGAGTGGGGCTGGATGAAGGCGTGCCTGAAAGCCTCAAGGCCTATCGCGAGAGCTTGACCGCGCGCGAAGCATATCAGCGTGCCGTGGCCCACGAGAGCGCAGGTCCTGCTGCGATTTAGCCTAGTGCGGAGAGGATCGAACGCGCAAATTCGGTAAGCGTGTCGTCGCGCGCGCCCATCACCACGATCCGGTCGCCCGGCTGCGCCAGTTCCACGATCCGCGCGCCGCAATCCTCGCGGGCAGGGATATACTCGGCCTTGCCGCCCGCTTCCCCGATCAAGGCTACGATCCGTTCGGTCCCTTCGCTGCGATCGACCGTGCCGCCGAAATAGACCGGGTCGCACATGATGGTGATGTCATCCGGCCCAAGCTCGCGCGCGAAGGTTTCGGCCAGTTCGCGGCCCATCTGGCGCAGCGGGCCATAGCCATGCGGCTGGAAGAAGGCGATCACGCGCCCGGGATGCGCCTTGAGCGTGCGCAGGGTGGCGGCGCATTTCTCCGGATTGTGCCCGAAATCGTCGATCACGGTGATCCCGCTGGCACTGGTGCCGATAATGTCGAACCTTCGCGCCAGCCCCGCGAAGCTCGCCAGCGCCTCCACCGCGATGCCCACCGGCACACCGGCGCAGGCGGCCCCGGCAATCGCGGCTAGCGCGTTGGAAAGATTGTGCCGCCCCGGCATGTGCAGCACCAGTGGATGCTCGCTGCCATCGTGCCGATCCACCACCGCCGCTGCCTGCCGCACAGGCCCATCGGCAATGCTGCCGGGCACCACACCGATCTGCGCCTTCTCCTGCTCGATGCCGAAGGTGACCACCTCCTTCGCATGCGGTAGCAGCGCCAGCGCCTCGGCATCGTCGGCATTGATAGCAGCGATCCGGCTGCGGGCGAGATATTCAGTGCACAGAATGCGCAGCTCGTCCATACTCTTGTGGTCAAGGCTGACATTGGTCAGCACACCCACCGCCGGGCGATAGAGCGCGATCGAACCGTCGCTTTCGTCGACTTCGCTGACATAGATGCTGCGCCCGCCAACAACTGCGCTGGCGATGGGGCGATCGGGCGTGACGAAATTCTTCATCACTGCGCCGTTCATGATCGTGGGTTCACGCCCGGCGACCTGCATGATCCACCCCAGCATACCGGTGACGGTCGATTTGCCGCTGGTACCGGCAATCGCGATCCCCGCGCCGCTGGTATTGAACAGGATCGAATTGAGCTCCGCGCGGGTCAGCTTGAGGCAGCCAATTTCCCTAGCGCGTACCATTTCGGGCACCGTATCCTCGATCGCGGCGGAAGCGACGAGGATCTGCTCTTTCGAGGTGATGCCACTGCCGTCTTGCGGGAACAGGGCGAAGCCCTGGCGTTCGAGCGCTGCGAATTTTTCCGGCGTGCGGCCCTGGTCGCGGCTGCGGTCCGATCCGCTTACGCTCGCACCACGCCCGGCAAGGATCTGCGCCAGCGGCAGCATGCCCGATCCGCCGATCCCGCAGAAGAAGAAGGGGCGCGCCAGCAGTTCGTCATAGGTGGGGAATTCGGCCATGCCCGGACCGGTATTGAGTTGTGCGGGGCAAGACAAGCGGGCAGAGTGGCGCCATGACCAGAATTGCCGTCTGCGCCCCTGCCACGCCGATCACGCGCGAACACGCCGAAGCTGCCGAGATTCTGGTGGCAGATGAGTTCCCGCAGCATTCGATTCACTTCCACGAGCAGTGCTTCAGAAGCGCGGGGCATTTTGCGGGCAGCGATCTCGAGCGGCTTGAGGCGCTGGTCGAACTCGCCAATGATCCGGCCTATGATGCCGTTTGGTTTGCCAAGGGCGGCTATGGCTCAAACCGCATTGCCGAGGCGGCAGTGACGCGGATGAACGCGGCTGCGCGGTCCAAAACCTATGTCGGTTTTTCGGACATGGGGTATCTGCTTGCGGCATTCTATCGCCACGGGATCGGGCAACAGGTGCATGGTTCCATGCCGGTCAGCGCGCGCAGCGATACCGGGAGAGAGGCTGTGCGGCGGGTGCTGCGCTGGTTTTCGGGGGACGGCAGCGGGCTTGAGCCAAGCCTTGACGGGCAGACCCCGGCGGTTGCCTTCAACCTCATCACTCTGGCGATGCTCATCGGGACACCGCTGATGCCCAGGCTCGACGGGCATGTGATTATGGTAGAGGAAGTGAGCGAGCACCTCTATTCGGTTGACCGGCTTTTTTTCCACATTGTCAACGCCTTGCCGCGGATTGCCGGACTGCGGCTTGGCGCAGTGACTGACGTGCCGGAAAACCATGTTGAATTCGGCCAGTCGCCGGAGGAGATCGCTCAATTCTGGTGCGCGCGGGCGGGCATCCCCTATCTCGGGCGCGCGGAGATCGGACACACAGCGTTTAACCGGATCGTGCCCTTCGGCCTTGCGAGTCCGCCTAGCGCTGGCTAACCGCGCGGAGTAAGTTTGAAGAGCATTTCCACCCGCTCCCTCCACCCTTCCACCTGGATGATATCCCGGTAGGCTCCGGGCGGAAGGGTGGAGGGAGCGGGTGGCCAGGCCAATAAAAACAAGGATATTCAATGCGGGCATTCATTTTTCCAGGGCAGGGCAGCCAAAAGGTCGGCATGGGGGCCGATCTTGCCGAGGCAAGCGCGGCCGCACGCGAAGTGTTTGAAGAGGTTGACGAGGCGCTGTCGCAAAAGCTTTCCGCGATCATGCGCGATGGGCCGGAAGACCAGCTGACGCTAACCGAGAATGCCCAGCCTGCGATCATGGCCAACGCCATCGCCACGCTACGAGTACTTGAGCGCGACTTCGGCGTTTTGCTGGCGGAAAAGGGCGCCTGCGTCGCGGGCCACTCTCTGGGTGAATATTCGGCACTGTGCGCGGTCGGGGCGTTCTCGCTGGCTGACACTGCGCGGCTGCTCAAGCTGCGCGGCCAGGCGATGCAGGCGGCGGTACCGGTGGGCCAGGGCGCGATGGCGGCGCTGCTCGGTGCCGATATTGACAAGGCGAGTGCGCTGGCAGCTGCTGCCGCGCAGGGTGAAGTGTGCGAAGTTGCCAATGACAACGACCCGACTCAGGTGGTGATCAGCGGGCACAGGGGCGCGATCGAGCGCGCCATCGAACTGGCCAAGGATCACGGCATCAAGCGCGCTCTGCCGCTGCCGGTCTCGGCGCCGTTTCATTGCTCATTGATGCAGCCTGCGGCGGACCGGATGGCCGAAGCGCTCGAAGCGACGCCGCCGGGGCCGTTCAGCCTGCCCGTCTATGCCAATGTCACGGCGGCGAAGATTGCCGACCCCGCCGAGGAGCAGCGCCTGCTGGTAGAGCAGGTCACGGGCCGCGTGCGCTGGCGTGAAAGCGTGCTGGCGATGCGCGCGAGCGGGATCGAACAGTTTGTCGAACTGGGCGGCAAGGTGCTCGGCCCGATGGTTGGCCGGATCGACAGGGAGGCGGCAACCGCCAGCCTTGTGACGATGGAAGATATCGAGAATTTCGCGAAGGAGCTCGGCTGATGTTTTCACTCAAGGGAAAGAATGCGTTGGTTACGGGTGCCAGTGGCGGCATCGGCTCGGCGATCTGCTGTGCCCTGGCCCGCCAGGGCGCCCGCCTCGCAATTTCGGGTTCGAACGCAAGCAAGCTGCGTGCCTTCCGCGAACAACTCAACGATGAATACGAGCACGACAATGGCGATCATGTCGAGATCACCTGCAACCTGTCCGACGCCGTGCAGGTCGAAGAGTTGATTCCGGCCACGGTCGATACGCTCGGCAGCATCGATATTCTGGTCAACAATGCCGGTATCACGCGTGACAACCTCGCCCTGCGGATGAAGGACGAGGAATGGAACGATGTGATCCGCATCAACCTGGAATCGACCTTCCGGCTGATGCGCGCCGCTGCCCGCCCGATGATGAAGAACCGTTTCGGCCGCATCATCTCGATCACCAGCGTGGTGGGCGCGACCGGCAATCCGGGCCAGATGAACTATGCCGCGGCCAAGGCGGGCATCGTGGGCATGACCAAGAGCTTCGCGCAGGAAGTGGCGAGCCGCGGGATCACCGCCAATTGCGTGGCGCCTGGCTTCATCCGCACCGCCATGACCGCTCAGTTGCCCGATGCGCAGAAGGAGGCGCTTAACGCCCGCATCCCTATGGGCCGCATGGGCGAGGGCGAGGATATTGGCGCTGCGGTGGCCTTCCTTGCCAGCCGCGAGGCAGGCTATATCACGGGCGAAACGCTGCATGTGAACGGCGGCATGGCGATGCTGAGCTATGGTTTGCGGAATTTTCGCAAGAAATTTGCGTCTTTTCCCCAAGGAATCGGGCCAGCGAAAGCCGCGAACTTGCCGCATTTGCCGCTTGCGCTAAGGTCAAACCAGATTTTCCGGCGCTGTGGGGCGATTCCGGCCTAGGGCGCGCATCAAGGGGTTGAGAAGGACCTATGAAGGCCACAATCGAACGCGCGACGCTGCTGCGCTGCCTGTCACACGTTCAGTCGGTGGTGGAGCGGCGCAACACCATCCCGATCCTGTCCAACGTTTTGCTCGATGCCAGCGATGGCGGCACGCTGAAGGTAATGGCGACCGACCTTGACCTGCAAGTGGTCGAGAACATGGCCGCGGCCTCGGTGGAGGCGCCGGGCGCGATCACCGTTTCCGCGCACCTGCTGTTCGACATTGCCCGCAAGCTGCCTGAAGGCAGCCAGGTCAGCTTTGAAACCTCGGACAATCGGATGGATGTCAAGGCGGGGCGCAGCCGCTTCAAGCTGCCCACTTTGCCGCGTGACGACTTCCCTGTGATTGTCGAGGGCGAACTGCCCACCAGTTTCGAAATCCCCGCCAAGCAGCTTGCCGAGCTGATCGACCGCACCCGCTTCGCGATCTCGACCGAGGAAACCCGCTATTACCTCAACGGCATCTTCCTGCATGTGACCGATGACGACACGCCGGTGCTGAAGGCTGCCGCGACTGACGGCCACCGGCTCGCGCGCTTTACCCTGCCGCGCCCCGATGGCGCCGAGGGCATGCCTGACGTGATCGTGCCGCGCAAAGCCGTGGCCGAGCTGCGCAAGCTGCTGGAAGAATCGATGGACGGCAATGTCCAGATCGACCTTTCGGCCAGCAAGATCCGCTTCACCCTGGGCGGTGAGGGCGGCGTGGTGCTGACCAGCAAGCTGATCGACGGGACATTTCCCGATTACAGCCGCGTTATCCCGACCGGGAACGACAAGCTGCTGAAGCTCGATCCCAAGAGTTTCTACGAGGGCGTCGACCGCGTGGCCACCATCGCCACGGAAAAGACCCGCGCGGTGAAAATGAGCCTTGAGAACGACAAGGTCACGCTTTCGGTCACTTCGCCCGACAATGGCACCGCCGCAGAAGAGCTGGCGGCGGATTACAATTCGGGTGACCTCGAGATCGGGTTCAATGCCAATTACCTCAAGGATATATTGAGCCAGATTGACAGCGACACGGTGGAGCTTCACCTGGCCGATGCCGGCGCGCCAACGCTGATCCGCAAAGATGAGAAGAGCCCTGCGCTTTATGTATTGATGCCGATGCGGGTTTAGTCCGGGGTGGCGGCCGAAGTCCGCATCTTCGGCACGGTCATCTCGACCTATACGCGGATTATCGAGATCACCGCCGAAGAGGCGGG
>CAZLJT010000104.1:0-4464 GCA_964559905.1 uncultured Aquiflexum sp. | reverse complement strand
GCAAGGTGCCGGTGGTGGAGGTGGACGGGCTCGAGCTCTATGAGAGCGTGAGCATCGCGCAATATATCGACAATGCGCATAATGGCGGCGCGCTGCAGCCGTGCGATCCCGCCGCGCGCGCGGTGATGGACCGCTGGATTGCGATCGCCAACAATTACCTCTTCCCCTTGTTCGAGCATGGCCTGCTGATGCCGTGGATCATGCATCTCTATGCCGGGCTGCCGCTTGACGAACAGAAGATCGCGCGCAGTCTGCCCAATATCTCGCGCGCGCTGGCATTCTGCGACGCGGAGATCGCCCATGGCGGCGCCTGGAGCGCAGGCGCATTCGACCTGGCGGACGTGTTCCTCTATCCGATGCTGCGCGGCGTGCAGCTGACCCCGCAGGGCGGGGCAGGGATTGCCCAATGCCCCTATCTGTCGGCCTGGATGGCGGTGACGGAGCAGCGGGGCAGCATCCGCGCAACCCGCTGGGAAAGCGAACCGGACTAGGCTAGGCAGGCCCAAACAGGAGACCTGCCGATGACCGCACAACAAGTCCATGTCCGCCGCGACGATCTGAGCAATGCCAGCCTGGCCGAAATCGGGCAGGGCGAGCTGGCCGATGGCGCGGTTCGGTTGGAGATCGAGAGCTTCTCGGTCACTTCCAACAACGTCACCTATGCAGTGGTGGGCGAGCAGGTCGGCTACTGGAATTTCTTTCCAGCCCCCGAAGGCTGGGGCATTGTGCCGATGTGGGGCCATGCGAAGGTGATCGAAAGCAAGTGCCCCGATATCGCGGTGGGCGAGCGGGTCTACGGTTATCTGCCGATGGCGACGCATCTCGATGTGATCCCGGGCAAGGTCTCGGCCGGCGGCTTCACCGACATGACCCATTATCGCCAGCCGATGAGCCCGATCTACAACCAGTATGCGCGGCTCGCGGCAGACCCCGAGCACGATCCTGCGCACGAAGCCGAACGGATGATCTTCGGCCCACTGTTCAAGACCGGCTTCCTGATCGAATATTTCATGCGCGCCAATGACTGGTTCGGGGCCGAGGCGGTGATCCTCACCAGCGCTTCGTCAAAGACCGCGATGGGCCTGGCCAGCGTGGCAAAACAGAACTCGCCGGGGATCAGGCGTGTCGGCTTGACCTCGGCGGGCAATGTCGAATTCGTCAAGGGCACCGGGCTCTATGACGAGGTGGTCGCCTATGGCGATGTCGGTTCGCTTGAGCAGGTGCCAAGCGTTTCGGTCGACTTTGCCGGTAATGGCGCGCTGCTGGCGCAAATCCACCAGCATTTCGGCGAAAACCTCAAATATTCCTGCCTTGTTGGCGTGACGCATATTGACGAGCGCCGCGGGCCGGTGGGCTCGGCCTCGGGGCTGCCTGGGCCCACACCCACGCTGTTTTTCGCGCCCGATCATGCAGTGGCGCTGTTCAGGGAGCTGGGGCCGCAGGAAGCAGGCAAGCGCATGGCAGCGGCCTGGCACAGCTTCCTGCAAGCCGTAGAAGGATCGGTCGAGATCGAGCGCCATGCCGGGCTCGAAGCCGCGCGCCAGACCTATCTCGCAATGGTCGGCGGCACGGTTGATCCGGCCAAGGGAATCGTGATCGAGCCCTGACCCAGGCGCTCAGATATCGACGGCGATCTTGCCGAAATGCTTATTCGCGGCCTGATGGCGGAAAGCATCGGCCAGATCTTCGAGCGGGAAATGGTCCGAGATCACCGGCTTGATGCCGTTGGCCTCGATCCCCGCGATCATGGCAAACTGCTGCGCCCGGCTGCCCACGGTGAGCCCCTGCACGCGCAAGTTCTTCGCCATCAGCAGCGCGGTCTGCACCGGCCCTGCAAAGCCTGTCAGCACGCCGATCAGCGCGACATGCCCACCGACCCGCGTTGCCACCATCGACTGGTCGAGCGTGCCCGCGCCGCCGATCTCTACCACGCAATCCACGCCGCGCCCGCCGGTGATCTCTAGCGCCCTGGCGCCCCAGGCCTGGACTTCCTTGTAATTGATCAGGTGATCCGCCCCAAGCGCCTGCAACCGTTCGAGCTTCTCGCCCGATGAGCTGGTCGCGATCACATTCGCCCCGGCCGCCTTGGCGAATTGCAGCGCGAAGATCGACACACCGCCGCTGCCCTGCACCAACACGGTGTCACCCGGCTTGATCGTATTGTCGACGAACAGCGCACGCCATGCCGTCAGCCCGGCGCAGGTGAGCGTGGCGGCCTCGGCATGGTTGTAGCCCTGCGGCACACGGGTGAACCAGTGGGTGGGGGCAGTGATCGCCTGGCGCGCATAGCCATCGATCCCGTCGCCCGGCACGCGGGTAAAGGCGGTCTGCGGCGGCGCGCCGTCTATCCAGTCGGGAAAGAAGGTGCTGACCACCGCGTCGCCGACGGCAAATTCGCTCACACCTTCGCCCACCGCGGTCACTTCACCCGCGCCGTCTGACATCGGGATACGGCCCTGCGCGGCAGGGATCATGCCCATCACCACGGCATAGTCGTGATAGTTGAGCGAGCTGGCCCGGATGCGAACAGTGATTTCGCCGGGGCCGGGGGCGAGGGCATCTTCGATCTCGACCAGTTCGAGCGCCTCCAGGGTGGAGGGCGCGCTGCCGGTGCGGATGGCTTTCATTATTCCGCCGCCTCGGCCAGTTCCGTCCGCTGCGGCCCGCGGATCAGCCCGCCGGGCGCCGCGCCGGTCCATTTGCCGTCACGGAAAGTAACGATGCCATTCTTGATCGTGGCGACATAGCCTTCTGCCTTCTGCAGCAGGCGCTTGCCGCCTGCGGGCAAGTCAAACGCCAGCCACGGCTTGCCCAGCTTGAGCCGCTCCATGTCGATGATGTTCAGATCTGCCAGATAGCCAGGGGCCAGGATGCCCCGATCCTCCAGTCCGTAAAGCCGCGCGGTGTCCCGGCACTGCCGCTTGATCGCATTTTCCAGGCTGATGCGCGCGCCTCTCTTGCGATCGCGCACCCAGTGCTCGAGCATGAAGGTGGGGCTGGCCGCATCGCAGATGGTGCCGCAATGCGCCCCGCCATCGGAAAGCGAATTCACCGTATCATCGCTATGCTGCAACGGCAGGAGGAACTCGAGATCGCCATCGGCATAGTTGAGGATCGGGAAGTAGATGAAGCCCTTGCCGCCATCCCGGCATAGCATGTCATAGGCATATGCCTGCGGATCGATTCCGGCGGCGGTGCCGCGCGCCTGCACGGTGGCATCCTGCGGCGGTTCGTAATCGAAATCCTCGTCCATCTCGAACATCAGGCCCCAGCCGTTGGTCAGCGCGAAGACCACTTCCCTGGTGTCCTCTGCTACCTCCGAATAATCGTTGGGTTCGGCCAGCAGCCTGGCCTTGAAGGCGGGATCGAGCAACTTCGCCTTCTGTTCGCCCCAAGGTAGTTCCTTGATCGCCTGCCAGCTCGGGCGGAGCACAAAGGGGTGCACAGTGCCCTGCCACGCCATTATGATGCCGTTGCCGCGCAAGGCGATCTGGGCAACGATATTGGCGCCGTTGTCATTTTGCGCGCGCATATTGGCGATCTGTTCATCCAGCGGCTGTTCCTTGGCGATCGATTGCAGTGCGGCGAAGGTGACGGGCAGGCCGGTTTCGCGGCTCAAATCGCCCATCCACTCGAACTCGTTCCATTCGCGGCGCAAGTCGCTAGCCATTTCGAACACGCCATGGCCCGCACGGCCCATAGCGCGGCCCAGCTCCACCAGTTCTTCGGCAGTGGCTGTGGTACCGGGCACCAGCACGCCGTTGACGTCCTTGTGCAGCACGGTGCGGCTGGTGGAAAAGCCCAGTGCACCGGCGCGCACCCCGTCCTCCACGATCTGCGCCATCTGTGCGATGTCCTGTTCGGTGGGCACGGCACCAGGCTGTTCGCGCTCTCCCAGTACATAGGCGCGCACCGCGCCATGCGGCACATGGGTGCCCACATCGACCGTGCGCGGGAGCTTTTCCAACGCGTCGAGATATTCGGGGAAGGTTTCCCATTCCCATGTGATCCCTTCGGCAAGGGCAGTGCCGGGAATATCCTCTACCCCCTCCATCAACTGGATCAGCCAATCATGCTTGTCAGGCTTGGCAGGGGCGAAGCCGACCCCGCAATTGCCCATAACCACGGTAGTAACGCCGTGCCAGCTTGAAGGGGCCATCTCCTGGTCCCAGGTCGCCTGGCCGTCGTAATGCGTGTGGATGTCGACAAAACCGGGGGTCACGATCAGGCCGCTGGCATCGATTTCTTCCTCGGCATCCCCGGTCACCTGACCGACTTGCGCGATCAATCCGCCCTTGATCGCGACATCGCCGGTAAAGCGCTCCGCTCCGGTGCCATCGACGATAGTACCGCCGCGGATAACAAGATCAAACATCGCCATTGGAGCTCGCCCATTTCTATTTGCAACCGACATAGCACAATCGATTGTGCGATGCTAAGTTCACAGAATGGATAGACAGGCGA
>CAZLJT010000103.1:0-12047 GCA_964559905.1 uncultured Aquiflexum sp. | reverse complement strand
GGAAAGTCGATTTCCGCCCACGCGTGTCCGGCCACATTGAGCCCAAAGATGGACACCTGCCGGCACGCGATGCGCGTGGCCTCGATGACCCACGCATTCTCTTGGCCATCCGCAATCAGCTCCTCCGTCGTGGCGAGCATCACGCGAGCGCCTTCCGTGTCGAACTTGAGTAGGCCAAGACTTTCGCCGCGCGCAGAGGTCACGGGCACATCTTTGCCAATGTCCACCACGCGGCGCTGACGGAGCGCCACCTTGGTTTGCTCGCGCCCACGCGAGGAGGTGGAATCAAAGGCGAGCACGTTACCCGGCTCGTCGAGCAGTTCGTCGAGAATGTCGGGGTCGAAGAACAGATCGCAGTTGAGAAGCAGAAAGGGCCCCTTAATCCAGTCGCGGGCAAGCCAGAGCGAATAGAGGCTGTTGGTCTCCGCGAAGCGGTCATTGCGGAGGACTTCGGCGCGCTCGCCGATGACCTCCTGCACCTTCTCGGCCTCGTGACCGATGATGACCAGCACCGGGCCGACCCCGTGATCGGCAAGGGCCTCCAGCGTGTGGAGAATCAGCGGGCGGCCGCCTATCTCCACGAGCGCCTTCGAGCCACCTCCAGTCATTGTATTGAGACGGCTGCCCATTCCAGCTGCCAGAATCACTGCCTGCATCGCGTTCTCCGTTCCATTAGATGTCGCTGGCCGTGGGAGTGCCATTCGAGCCGGGAAACTCCGCGGCGGGTCCATTGTAGCACAGCTGTCCATCGCGCAACGCGAGGACCCAATCCATTCGCGCGAGCAATGCCGGATCGTGCGTCACCCACAACAGGGTGCGACCGCGCGTGACCTCCAAGAGGCGATCCGTGAGTGACGCCGCGGCGGCGTGATCAATGCCCGTGGTGGGCTCGTCGAGCAACCAGATCGAGCCGTCACGAAGCAGCGCGCGCGCGAGGGCAAGCCGCTGCCGCTCGCCTCCCGAGAAAAGATCCCCACTGCGGCGGACAATCGTATCATAGCCCTGCGGTAAACCCTCAATGAAGTGGGCAACCTCCGCCTGCGCCGCCGCCGCGCGTACGGCATCGAGCGACGCATCGGGGGCACCAAGCGCGATGTTGTCGCGAACGCTCACGCCAGTCAGGATCGTGTCTTGGAAGACGACGGAGATCTGCTGCCGCAGTCCGGTGAGTGAATACTCCTGCAAATCACGCCCGTCGAGGAGCACTCGTCCGCGGGTCGGCGCGGCGAGCCGCAGCACTAGCGAAAGCACCGTAGACTTTCCGGCGCCGTTGCCACCGACAAGGGCGATGCGTTGCCCGGCCGGCAGCGTGCACGAGACGGAATCGAGGCTCCACTTGCGGTCGCTCCGGCGACGCTTGGGTGCTCGGACGGAAACGTTCTCAAACTGCAGCGCACCCTGCACCTGTGACGCGTCAACGGTATGCGGGCCATCCGCAGGGGGCGTGGCCCGTCGCATAATCCGCTCGAGACGCTCGGCGCTTGCAAAGGTGCGACCCACTCGCGTTGTCGCTTGCGAGAACGCGGCAAACGGTCCCTGCAGCGCCAGCGCATACGAGAGAAAGAGCACGAGGTCACCCGCGCCGAGTCCTCCAGCCGCGATCCCGTCGGCGCCAATCCACATCGCGAGTGCGATGCTCGCCGCGATGGCGATGTCCACACGCATCACGAGCCCGAGCGAGAGGCGCTGCAGCTTGAGTTCCTGCCGCAGGCTGCGCTGGTTGCGCGCCGTAAAGCGCGCCGCGACGGCGCTCGACGTGACGCCGAACGCCTGCAGCTCACGTATCGCAGCGAGTTCGCTTCCAACGAGCGACGCGAGCCGCCCCTCCTGCGTGCGCTGACGACGCGCCACGGTGGCCACACGGCGTCCGCGGCGACGCATCATCAACATCGCGGCACCGCCGCCGAGGAGGAGCACCGCAGCAAGGCGTGGATCAATCCACAACAACACGACCATCGAGGCGCCGAAGAGCCCGAGCGGCTGGATCACGCGCACCAGCAGCCCGATGAGTCCTCGGCGCAGGCGTGCGGTGTCGTAGACGATGCGCGTGATGAGCTCGCCGACCTCGCGCCCTCGGTGATACGCCAGCGGCTGCAGCAGAATGTGCGCGAAGAGTCGCTCCCGAAACCGATGGAGCACGCGGTTGCCGAGCCCACTCAGCATCATCGCCTGCGCGTAGGCCGTAAGGGCGCCAAGTACGGAGAGTGCCGCGAATGCTCCAGCGAGGACGGCGGGCGACGCCACGGGTGTCCCGCTCAAGCCGTCCACAAGCCACTTGAGCGGCCAAGGGCGAAGCACGCTCAGCGCAACGGTCACAACTCCGAGCGTTGCGCCACCAGCGAGGGCGCGCCCCTCACCGACTGCGTGCGGGCGCAGCAGTCGGGCAATGAGTGTCAACGGTCGGCGCGGTGCGCCAGCCATCTCAGCGCGGCTCGATGGTCTGCAACCGCTCGCGCACCCAATCAACGGCCGCATCGGTGGCACGACCAGGATTGTAGAACAGGTCGCGGGCCATCGCGCGGCGCACGCGACTGGCGTGCCGCGGATGCGCCAGCGACCACGCGATTGCTTCAACTGCCTCATCAGGCCAACGTGCCACAACGCCGCCTTTGCGCCCCCAGGTGTCGAGGTCGAGGGCGACGCGCTTCTTCTCCATCGTGGCGAGGAGCTGTGGGACGTCGAGGAAGACCATCGGCCGGTCAAGGAGAGCGTACTCGTTGGATACGGACGATGCGTCGGTGAGCAGAAGGTCGGCCGCGTAGAGATACGGCACGATGTCGAGACCCTTTGCGAGCTTCGTGTGTCGGTCAAGGAGCGGACGGAGCCGCGTGGGCCAGTCCGTTGACCGATCGCGCGGATGATCGTGCAACTTGATGAGGATGTCGTACTTGCCGGTCGCGCGTAGCCGTTCGAGCACGGCCTCGCCCGTGTGTTCGAGCGAGTTGTCTTTCTGTCCAGTGGGAGCGTAGAGAATGACCGGGCGACGGCCGGAGAAGCCGACGCTGCGGAGGATCTTCTGGCGGTCCAATGTCCCGTCCACCAAGCGGTCGAGCTTGGGGAAGCCGATGTTCACGAGACGCGGGTCACGGTCACGGAGCATTTGCTTTTCCGTGAACAGCCGCCGCATATACGGCCCCGTCAGCATAAGCCGGTCGTACACCAACACATCGCGTCGCACGGCCATGTTGCGGAACGAGACGCCGTGGAAGATCTGAATGCGTTCTTGCTCATCCTTTGGGAAGTAGCCGGAGACGTGGGCGCAGAAGACGAGGTCGAAGGTCTGCTTGCGCATGCGATCCAATTCGATGATGCTCTTTGGCGGGAGCCGAAACGGCGCATAGAGCTGCTTCGCCGTGAGGGCGCCGCTCCCATCGGCTTGCGCCTCGCGACCGCCAGAGAGGACAACCTCGACCCCGCGGAGGCGGCGCAGCCGCTCATAAATTGGGCGGAAGCAGACGAAATGGACCGGTGCATAGCCGGCGAAGAGAATGCGGTGCTTCGGTGCCGTACGTGCGGGCATTGTTAGGAGTGTGAGGGGTCAGGGGGTGTAGCGAACGCCGACCTGCGCCTGGAGCTTAGTGTAATCGTCCACGGCCCCTTCGGCACCGAGATCTGTACGGCGGTTCAAGCTTTGGAAGCCGTAACGAACCGCAGTCACGAGACGTATGCCGCGAGCGATTCTGCGCGTGAGCTCTGCGCCCGCCTGCAACCGCTGGTCGCGACGTCCGTTGTTGGCGACGTCGTAGGGCTCGCGCGAGGTGAAGGTGCGGATGCGATACCGAACCAGCAGTTCAAGGTCCGTGCGTCGGCCAAGCTCGACCCGGACCGTCTCGCCGAAGACGTGTGCATGGCGCGATCTATCGACCGTGCGGACGGCGCGCGCGTTCACATCAGTTGCGGTGCCGTTGCCGTTAAGGTCCTCGCCAAACACCTGCTCGTCGAGCAGAATCACCTGCTCGGTCACTGGACTCGCCGACAGCGCCAGCTCGTAGGACGACTCAAACTCGAGGCCTCGGCGCGGTGACACCTCGAGCCGCACCGAGCCCGTGGGGCCGCGGAAGTCGCGCGCCGAGAATGGCGCGTTGAAGCTTCGCTCCGCGTACCCCATGCCCACGTGCACAAAAGCGCCAAACGGTCGAACGCGCCGCGACTTCGCGAGGCGGTGCCGGTAGTCCAACTCCACGTCGAACTCGCTGTGGTCGCCGCGCGCATAGCGACGCTCATCTGCTGTGATTGACCCGTTCTGGTCGGCATCCACTGCGTCAAACAAAAAATTGCGCGCATAGTAGTCCGGACGGTACCCAGCGCGCAGGCGCAGGCGGCCATCGCGCCGAAGATCCTGCGCGACGGCGATGGCGAGCACGGCGTTCCGCCGTTCCGCATTCTGCGCAAAGAGCTCATATCCCACGGCTGGTGCGATACTGAGCCTGCGGCCGCGGAAGCCATCGCCCCTCACTGTGGCGCTGGCGCGCACGGTCCCGATGACGTCTCCGTACGACTCCATCAGGTCGTAGCGACCGCTCAGCCGTTCTGCCGCCGACGGTGCGGACACGTTGTCCCGCTTGTTCGTGGGCAGGAGGAACACGTTGTCGTCGTACTCGGCGATTGTCTCGAGCCGAGTCGAGATCTTCCACGTACTGGAACTCCTTGCATCTTCAGTACGAGTGGGTGCTTGGGCTGCGGCGGGAGCTACCGCGAGAACGGACGCCATCGAGAGTACTGCGAACAGCGAGCGCATATGAGGTGCGGAGGTGGGGGTAGCTCTGCCGTGCAACTGGGGAATATTCGTCCCCGTCACTCGTAATGTGAATGTACGACCCAGAGCCAGTTCGGGCACAGTGACGCGCGTCACCTAACAAAACGGGCGGCCCGAGGGCCGCCCGTTTCACATTGCACTTCAGTCACTTCACGAAGCAGGCCTCACGCGACAACGTGCCCGCCGCTGGGGACATAGCCTTGAGTGTCCACACCCCCTACCGCACCAACCCCCTTAGCGCCTCCACCGCCGCCAACAACTGCCGATCCTCCCCCCCCGCCACCGACGCCGCATCATTCATCACCCGAATATCCGGCTCCGTCTGCAGGTTCTCCAGAAACCGCCCCGTCGTCGCATCCTTCACGCCGAGTCCCGGCACGCCCCAGCGGATGCCGCCCTGGACCGAACTCCACCCGGCGAACGTGCACGTCCCCGGCACCGGCATCCCGATCAGCGGGCCGATCTTCGCCTGCTGATACGCGTACGCATAGCAATGCCCGTCGCTGTAGTTCGCCTCGTTCGCCAGTGATACGCTCGGCTTGGTCCAGCGGAAGTTCGGCTCGTAGCCCACACTGCGCGTGTCGGTGGTGTAGTCGAAGAACCGCTTGCCGCTCAGGAACATCTCGAGATCCGCCACCAGGTCGCCGCCGCCGTTGTTGCGCGTGTCGACCACGAGGCCGTCCTTGAGCGCGTGCTTGCCGAGTACCTCCTCCACGGTGGTGCGGTAGGAACCGTCGTTCATTCCTGGGATGTGGACGTAGCCGAGGCGGCCATTGCTGAGCCGATCAACCTCGTCACGGTTGCGCTTCACCCAGCGCGCGTAGAGCAGTTGGTTCTCGGCGCCCTGCGTCACCGGCTTCACCACGATCTCGCGCCGCGCGCCGTTCGCTTCGAGGGCGAGCAGCACGTTGTTGCCATCCTTGCGGTTGAGCAGCTGCGCAATGTCCATCGCGGCGGTGATGGGCACGCCATCGACTGCCTCAATGATGGTCCCCGCGGTGACATTCATTCCCGCCTTGCTGAGCGGACCGTTGGCGATCACCTCGGCGATGCGCGCACCCGCACCGGTGTGCGTCTGGTCGTAGACCACGCCGAGTGATGCGGTCGCGTCGTTCGTGGCGCCGGACGCAGAATAGCGCGCGCCGCTGTGGCTCACGTTCAGCTCGCCGAGCATCTCGGCGAGGAGCTCGGCGAACTCGTGCTCATTGCCAATGTGCGGCAGGTACTTGGCGTACACCGGCCGGATGGCCAGCCAGTCCACACCGTGCCAGCCGGCCGTGTAGTACGTGTCGCGCGTCTTCCGCCAGACGTGATCGAACGCCGCGTCGCGCTCGGCGGCAAGGTCCACCGTCATCTCCCCGCGCAGCGTCACCACCTCACGCTTGGAGGTGGCGGGATCGATCTTGCTGATGGTGCCACCCGAGAGCATAAAGATGTTCTTCTGCTCCTTGTCCCACGTGAGGCTCCCACCCGACGCGTTGAGTGCAATAAGCTGCTTGGTCTCGCGCGTGCGCAGATCGGTGGTCCAGAGATTCATCCCGCGCTCGAACCGCGCGAGGTAGTACAGCGTCTCGCCATCCTTGCTGACGAGCGCATCGCCGAGCGATGAGGAGTGGATGGTGAAGCGCGCCTTCCGGTCCTCGAGCCCGTCGAACTCAATCGTCACAGGCTTCGGCACGACCTTGGCCGTGGAGTCCACCTTCGGCTTCGGGGCCTTGGCCTCGGCCTCCTTCACCAACGCGAACTCCTCCTTGGTCAACCGGTAGCGATCCCACGCCGCCTGCGTGAAGAACATCGCGTACGCGTCACTCTGCGAGCCACCGGTCTGCGCCACCGCCTTGAGGCCGTCGCGATTGGAGAACCAAAGCATCGCTTGCCCGTCGAGGATCCACGTGGGCCGGCTGTCGTTGAAACCGCTCTGCGTCAGGTTGATCACCTGGCCGCGACCGTCGGCCGCAACGAGCCCAGCTTCACCCGGCGCGATCCCCGGCACCGAGAGATCGAACAGGATCCACTTGCCGTCCGGACTCCACTCAAAGTGGTGGCTCGGATTGTTCCCGAAGATCGAGCGCTCGTCGAGCAGCGTGCGCACCGCGCCGCTGGCGATGTTCCGCACGCGCAGTGTGTTGCGGTCCTCAATGAACGCGAGCTCGGTGCCATCGGGCGAGAACTTGGGCTGGAAGTTCTGCCGGTCGTTTACCACCAGCGGCTGCTCGCGCAGGACGGTCGATGCGTAGAAGTGCGGCTCGGCGTCCCGCGTGCGGCGGCTCTCGTAGATCCCCCAGCGGCCATCGCGCTCGGACGCGTACACCAGCGCCTTGCCGTCCGGCGAGAACTGCACGCCGACCTCGGCGCCCGGCGTGTTCGTCACACGCTTGGTGATGCCGCCCTCGACAGACGCGACGAACACATCGCCGCGGAAGATGAACGCGACTTCCTTCCCGCTCGGCGCCACGGCAAGTCCCTGCGCGCCGCCGTTCACGGCGATCACCTGTGTGTCATTCGCCTTGCTGTCCGCGCGCAGCGTGACGTTCACGCGCTGCGGCGTACCGCCAGGCTGCAGCGTGTAGATCTGGCCGTCGTGTCCGAAAGACAGCGTGCCACTGTTGGCCATGCTAAGGAAGCGCACGGGGATGCCGCTGAAGCGCGTGAGTTGCTGCGCGCCCGTGCCGTCGAGGTTGCGACGGTGCACGTTGAACGTCCCGCTCTCCTCACTGAGGTAGTAGAACGCGGCGCCGTCCGGCGTGAGGATCGGCGTCCGGTCTTCGCCGGCGAAGGTCGTCACCTGGCGATGCGTGCCGGCCTGCACGTCCATCACCCAGATATCGCGCGCGATGGCCGACGTGTGATGCTTGCGCCACGCGTTCTCGCCGCCCTTGCGATCGTGATAGATGAGTGTGCGGCCGTCGGCGCTGTAGCGCGCGTCCTCGGCCGGCGTGGTCAGCACCTGCAGCGGGCGGCCGCCAGCGACGGGGATGCGGTACAGCTCCGGCAGGGAGCCGGTGGGATACTGGCGATTGGTGGCCGCGTCACCACGCGCTGCACCGAAGAGCACGGAACGACCATCGGGAGTGAAGCTGAATGGCGTCTCGTCCGCCGAGTGGAAGGTGAGGCGCGTGGCCTCACCGCCGGCGGCCGGCATCACGTAGAGGTCAAAGTTGCCGCGCCGGTCGCTAGCAAAGACCAGCTGCTGCCCGTCCGGGCTCCAGATGGCCTGGTAGTCGTGCGCGATGTGCTGCGTGAGCTGCGTGGCCGCTCCGCCAGCGGAGGCTACGCGCCAGAGGTCACCCTTGTAGGTGAAAACGATGCTCTGTCCGTCCGGCGAGATGGCGGGATAGCGCATCCAACTCGCGTCGGAGGGTGCGGCGGCTTGCGCCGCTCCTTGTGCGCCGAGCGTGGCGGTCGCGACCGGGAGAGCGAGTGCCGCGGCGAGCGAGGCGGCGAACGAAGCGGCGAGTGCGCGGCGGAGCAGCTGGCGGACAGGCATAGGGGTATTCTTGTCGAGGGGTACGGTAGCGGACCGCAGGAACGTATCGCCTCGGGATGCGGGCCGAAACGGGCGCGCCCTGCGCAAATTGCTCAGCGTGTCCTTGCTCGCCCCAAGCCAGTATGCCTCGCAGCCCCAGCCGCACACTTGCAAGAGAGGTTCACCGTGACCGCCGCGCCCACAGTTCGCACTGCCGCCCTTGTGCTGCTGCTCGCTATCGTCGCTCGGGTACCGCTGGGCGCGCAGGGTGTCGCGCAGGGTGTCGCGCAGGGTGTCGCACCTGCTGTGTCGCCGCCGGATTCAGCGCGAAAAGCCGTCTTCATTTTGCTCGACGGTATTCCCGCTGATGTGATTGAGCGAGTCTCCACGCCAATGCTTGATGAGATCGCGGCGGCTGGCGGCTACCGGCGCGCCTATGTGGGCGGCGAGCGCGGCGGCCCCACTGAGACGCCCACTGTGTCAGCCCCGGGCTATATGAGCCTCCTCACAGGCACCTGGGCCAACAAGCACAACGTCCGCGGCAACAGCAACCAGTCGCCCAACTACGAGTACTGGAATCTCTTCCGCGCTGTGGAGACTGTGCAGCCCGCGCACCGCACCGCGCTGTTCTCCACGTGGACCGACAACCGCACCGTGCTCATTGGGCTGGGGCGTCCCGGCGCAGGCGATTTCCAGATTGATCACGTCGTCGATGGCTTTGAGCTGGACACCATCGCCTACCCGCACGACCGCCGGTCGGCGTACATCCTTGCCATCGATGAGCGCGTGAGCACCGAGGCGGCCGCGCATATCGCCGCGGTGGGGCCAGAGCTGTCGTGGGTGTATCTCCAGCATACCGACGATATGGGGCACGCCCACGGAGACAGTGAACGCTTCTATGAAGCGGTGCAGCAGGCCGATGTGCAGGTGGGGCGCATCTGGAGGGCCGTGCAGCAGCGGCAGGCGCTCGGCGAGGACTGGATGATCGTTGTGACGACCGATCACGGACGTGATGCGGCGACAGGGAGAAGGCACGGTCGGCAGTCCAAGCGGGAGCGGACGACCTGGATTGCCACCAATCGCCCTGACGTGAGCGAGCGCTTCACGAGGGGGACGCCGGCGATTGTGGATATCGCGCCATCTATTCTGCAGCACCTCGGTGTGGTGGTGCCCGAGGCCGTGGCGCGGAATATGGATGGGGTGTCGTTCATGCGAGCGCGGCAGTGACGCGCTCCGCGGCGAAAGTCGCGCGGGCATCACAATCATCCATTGGAAACGTCGCGGTGATTGGCGCCGGTCTCGCGGGGCTCGCGGCGGCGCGCACGCTCTCTGATACTGGCGTCACCGTGACTGTGTTTGAGAAATCGCGCGGGGTAGGGGGGCGTACGGCGACGCGGCGCGAAGGGCTCTGGGCGTTCGATCACGGCGCGCAGTACGCGACGTTTCGTGATCCGCGCTTGGCCTCGTGGGTGCGCGGTTGGGCGGAGGCGGGGGTGTTGGTGGAGTGGTCCGCGAAGATTGCGGTGCGTGAGGGTGGCGCGTGGCGTGAGTCGCCCGATGGCCCCACGCGCTGGGTGGGCGCACCGGGGATGTCGTCGCTCGCGCGGCATCTCGCGCGCGACCTTTCCGTGCGGCTTGGCACCACAGTCGCATCGGCGACGCGTTCGGCTGCCGGCTGGCTTCTGCGTGCTGCTGAGGGCGCATCACTCGGGACGTTTGAGCATCTACTTGTGACAGCGCCGGCACCACAGGCGGCCGCGTTGCTCGCGACCGATGCGCCAGCGCTCGCCGCCGCGTGTGAGCAGGTGGTGTTTCATCCCTCTCGCGCAGTGCTCTGCGTGTTGGAACGCCCCGCCGAGCTCTCGTGGGATGCGGCGTTCGTGAATGACGATGCGCATCTGGCGTGGGTGGCGCGCAATGCCGCCAAGCCGGGCCGCGATGCTGGGCACGAGTGCTGGGTGCTGCACGGAACGCGCGCGCACAGCATCGAGACCCTTGAAGACGATTCCGATGCGGCGATCGCGCCGATGCTTGCGGCCTTTGCGCGATTGCTCGGTCCCGAAGCGCCGCGCGTGATCTATGCGAAGGGGCATCGCTGGCGGTATGCGATTCCGGAGCCGGTGCTTGAGGCGGACGCGGTCTGGGATGCGTCGGTGCAGGCTGGTGTGGCTGGAGACTGGTGCGGTGGGCCGCGCGTTGAGGGGGCGCTATTGAGCGGGATGGCGCTGGCGGGGCGGCTACTCTCGGGGAAGTAGCGGTCGCGGATCAATCCTGCCCTGTGAATCGCTCCGCGTTGTTTATCGCCCGGATGTAGTCCACCTCAAGCCGGAACGCCCCATCTTTTCCATCGGCGATGTAGATCCCGACGCTCTGAATGCGCGCCACGTCAATCGGCGGCGCATTTACCTCCCGCCCACGGATCGTGCTCCGCAGCGCGGTGAACGGCACGCGCACTACCGTCCACTCGGTTGAGGTGTCGAAGCTCGCGCGGCGCGATACGTTGCGTCCGTATTCGCGGGATCCGTCGTCCAGTTCCACCTGAAAACTCCGCCCACTCCCGCGCACGCGAAGCTCAAGCGCATCAAAGCCCGTGAGGTTCACCTCGCGTTGCGCCCGCACGAGCGTGAAGCCGCCCCCCTGCGTCACGAGCGTGCCGGTGAAGCGGAGGGTCCCTTCTTTCACTTCAACGAAGCCCGCCGAGCGACCGCCCATCACGCCGTCGTTCACTACCATCCACTGCGGCTCGTCGGCATTGTCAAACGAGAAGAGGGTGACGGGCATTAGCCGGCTGGGTGAAGGAGAGGGGGTGGGCGCCGCCGCGGTGAAGAGCGTGAGCGCCAACGGAATGAGTAAGAGTCCTCGGTGTATGGCTCGTCTCACTTATGTGCAAACAGATTTGCAACGGCCAGAATCAGCCAGCCGACGGTGATAGTGGACATCATTTGGACTGCGTTTAAGGGCTTACGAAATAGCAGGTAGACAATCCACGGTATCAGTGCAACCCCAATCGCAAAGGTTAGGTGCCCCGCCATGCTGGTGAGCATCCCTCCCAGAGTAACTTGACTTGAGGTCACTGCCGAGACGATTGCCGTAGCCACGACAAGAAGCGTCCACCACAGGATGAGACTGGTTCTCTTTGGCAAAGTGATTTGGTTTTTTGCGGGGTAGGAATCTCAATCGTGGGACGGTCACGTATGCGTCGAGTATATGGCGCGGGTGCCTCCCATGCGAGCATCGCGACGCCGTGCTTGTCGCAGGCGTCCGCAGCACAATCCCACGTTGGGCCACACACAGGACATCAGTGATGCAGATCTCCGCAACGAAGCAGGGCCTTGGACTCGCCGGGTGGCTCTTGGCCAGTTTCGTCACGGGTGGGATCGGCAGCGTTGCGTCAATCAATGCCGCCGATTTCTACGGACAGCTCACGCAGCCGTCGTGGGCTCCACCGGCGTGGTTGTTCGGACCGGTGTGGTCGGTGCTCTTTGTCCTCATGGGAATCTCAGCCTGGCTGGTCTGGCGCACGCACGGCTTTCGTGGCGCTCGTGCGGCACTGACGCTCTTTGGTGCGCAGTTGGTTGCCAACGCACTCTGGACCTGGATGTTCTTCGCCTGGCGGCAAGGTGCGTTCGCGCTGGCTGAGATCGCCGTTCTTTGGCTGCTGATACTTGCGACGATCTTCGCGTTTTGGCGGCTCCACCGGCTTGCCGCGCTGTTGTTGGTGCCGTATCTCGCCTGGGTGAGTTTCGCCGCCGCGCTGAATTTTGCGCTCTGGCGGCTCAATCCAGCGGCCCTGGGCTGACGCCACGAGCCTCGACAGAGACCCCG
>CAZLJT010000102.1:0-12051 GCA_964559905.1 uncultured Aquiflexum sp. | reverse complement strand
ATTATTTTTCCAATCCGCCCTGAACATCAGTTTTCAGTGATAGCGAGTTTGCGCTTCAATACACCTTTTTTCATTGGGGGTTGACACCTTGGGCCTTTTATGGGCTATTTGGCCTGATTATCAGTTATAATCTCTATATCAGAAAAAAAAGTATTCTGGGCTCTGCCTTTTTTGGGAAAAGATTTGAAAGTACGATATGGGTTTCCATAGTTGACCTTTTGATCATTATCTGTACACTTTTAGGCGTGGTAGCCGGAGTAGGCCTGGGAAGCAGACAGCTGTTAAGTGCCTTGGTTTATTGGACAGAATGGGAACAACTGGCTTCGGCAAATGCAATCTTCATTGTGTTGTTGGTATGTTTCCTGGCTACTTTTTCAGCTGTCATAGGCGTGAATAGGGGTATCCGTGTTCTTTCGAATATTAATATAGGAATGGCTTCCATCTTATTGTTGTTTATCTGGCTTGTAGGAAGAGAATGGTCGGCATTGGGTCATCTTTTCAGATCTATGGAAGCTTACCTGTGGGAATTTGTTCCCATGAGCCTGAATCTAAAAAGCCATCAGGTTTCAAAGGAATTTTTGGTAGACTGGACTTATTTCTATTGGGCATTTTGGTTGGCCTGGGCACCATTTACAGGAGTATTTATTGCAAGAATATCAAGAGGTAGGACCATCCGCCAATTTATTACAGGCGTGATTTTTGTTCCTTCTTTTGGGACATTTCTATGGTTTTCTGTTTTTGGTGGAAATGCATTTTGGCTTCTGGAAACAGGCAGGGTCGTTTTGGAAGATTTTGGATCTATCTACAGCAGTTTATTCAATTTCTTGGAAGCTTTTCCTTTTTCTGCCTTGAGCAATACTGTGGCATCTATATTGGTATTTACCTTCCTGATCACCTCCATAGATTCGGCCATATTTGTGTTGAGTATGTTTTCAGACAATGGAAAAACGGAACCGAATCGACGATTCAGGTTGTTTTGGGGTGTGACCATAGCATTATTTGCCATGGCAGTTATTTGGATAGGCAAGTTGATGATTCTATTTGCATTACCTTTTAGTTTTTTATTTTCAGGAATGATCCTGTACCTTATTTATCATTTATACTTTAAAAGAGGCCATGAACCGAAAACATAAGCTTACTGCACTTTTCTTAAAATGTAGAAATCTCACAGAGTCTATCTGTGCACCACTGGAAGTGGAGGATTTTGTGCCCCAACCCATCGTGGATGTTTCTCCCCCCAAATGGCATTTGGGGCATACTACCTGGTTTTTTGAAGCCTTTGTATTACAGCAGTACGCTAAAGGGTATAAAATTTTTCATGAGGATTTTGCCTATCTATTTAACAGCTACTACAATAATGCGGGAGAAAGGGTGCTCAGACCAAACCGAGGGCTGATGAGCCGCCCACCTGTCAGAGAGGTAATGGATTATAGGAAATACGTGACGGATTCCATGGTAAAATTTTTATCCCTGAACCAAGAAGATGAAATATTGGATATCATCGAACTCGGAATCAACCATGAGCAGCAGCACCAGGAATTGTTGGTCTATGATATCAAATACATTTTGGGCAATCAACCTACTTTTCCCGTGTATGGTGAGGGATTTCAATGTAAAAAAGGGGCTACAGAAAGTGGATTTGTGAAAAGAGCTGCAGGTTTGTACTGCATTGGAGCAGATGGAAAAAGTTTTTGTTATGACAACGAACTTGCGCAGCATCAGGTCTATTTGAGAGATTATGAGATTTCGAAATCCCTAATTACCAATGGGGAATACCTGGAGTTTATACAGTCAGGGGCTTACAGTGATTTTAATTTATGGCTTGCCGAAGGTTGGGATCTCATCAATCGGGAAGGAATTCAGGCGCCACTTTATTGGCATCAGATCAAGGGAGAATGGTGGAACTATACCTTCAAAGGGCTTCAAAAAGTGGATGTGGAAGCTCCGGTTCAGCATGTAAGTTTTTATGAAGCCTTGGCATTTGCAGAATGGAAAGGTATGCGACTGCCGACCGAATTTGAATGGGAGGCAGCTGCGGAAGATTTTGAATGGGGACAATTATGGGAATGGACCTACAGTGCCTATCAGCCGTATCCGGGATTTGCAAAAGCACCCGGGGCATTAGGTGAATACAATGGGAAATTTATGATCAATCAAAATGTCCTTCGTGGAGCCTCTGTGGCTACCCCTCAGGACCACAGTAGATTTACTTACAGGAATTTCTTCCACGCCGCCTCCAGATGGCTTTTTTCAGGAATAAGGCTGGCAAAATAAAAAACTATGGGAAGTGACAGCTTTATCAATGACGTAATTTGGGGTTTGAGTGATCCCCAGAAACATTTACCGTCCAAATATTTCTATGACGAAAAAGGATCAAGGATTTTCCAGGAAATCATGCAAATGGATGAATATTATCTTCCTGGCTGTGAAAGGGAAATCCTTTACAGGCAATCCCAACAGATCGCCAATCAAATCAACCATGAGGAATTTGATATCATTGAATTGGGTGCAGGAGACGGGTCCAAGACTTTGATATTCTTAGAAGCTGTGGTGAATATTGGAAAAAAGATCACATATATTCCCATGGACATTTCCGAAGAAATTTTGAAGGTCAACAAACAGCATATTTTGGAAATACTTCCTGACTTATCTGTTGAGGTATTACCAGGAGATTATTTCAGTACCATTAGAGCAATTGAGTCCAGACCAAAACCTCGATTGGTGATGTTTATGGGCAGTAATATTGGCAATTTTCCAGGTGAAAAAGCAATTGAATTTATCCGATTTGTCAATGACTATTTGAATCCCGGAGATTATTTTCTGATGGGCGTGGATCTTAAAAAAAATCCGCATGTCATCAGGGCTGCTTATAATGACAAAAAAGGAATTACAAAGCGCTTCAATTTAAACTTATTGAACAGGATCAACCGTGAATTGGGAGGGGATTTTAACATCAAGGCTTTCGAGCATTATGGGGTATACAACCCTTTGAATGGGGCTGCCCTGAGTTTTTTGGTAAGTATGGAAGAGCAGGATGTTCATATTTCAAACCATACTTTTCATTTTGACCAATATGAAACCATTCATACAGAAGTTTCCCAGAAATACAGCTTGAAAGACTTGGATCAATTGGCAAGTAAAACCGGATTTTGCTGGGACAGGCATTTTACGGATAGTAGGGGATATTATTCTTTGAGTCTGTTCAGGAAGTGAAAAGATACCAAAAAAATGCTTTTTTTGCCTCAATTAGTCAGACTATATTGAGGTCACCCCAGACGATTATTAAACAACCTTGGCGTGAATAGAGGTCGATATTAAAAAAAACGGTAGATTTAAAGTCATTTTATAGTAAGATGACAAAGGTAGCTACTATTATCATAACATATAATGGATCTCATTGGATAGAGAGATGTCTTGAGCATTTATTCCAAAGTTCGGTAACTTCTTATCTCATCATTGTGGACAACAACTCCACCGACGATACCATTGAAATCATCAAGCCTTTTCTTGACAAGATTGAATTGATACAATTATCCTCAAACCTGGGCTTTGGAGGTGCAAATAATATAGGCATCCAAAGGGCCTTGGAACTTGGTTTTTCCCATATTTTTCTATTAAATCAAGATGCTTATGTTCAAAAAGATTGTATTTCAAAGTTACTTTCTACAAGCTTAATCAGTCCTCAATATGGTATATTAAGTCCCATACAATTGGATGCTACGGGACAAGGAATGGATCCTGTTTTTCAAGGACAGGTTGCCAAGCATTATGCTCCGGATACTGGAAATCTGGTTAAGGAACTTACAAAAGAGAAGGCTGCTGAGCCTATAGAGGTGAGGTTTGTGGGGGCTGCTGCTTGGTTTCTTACTTCCGAAATGATCAATAAAGTGGGTTTGTTTCATCCTGTTTTTTTTCACTATGGAGAAGATAATAATTATGCAGCAAGGGCCCAGTATTTTGATTTTAAGATCGGTATTCAGGTAACTACAGCAATGATTCATGACAGGAAATCCCGGGAAAAAGCCCAGTTTTTACCCATTAAGCTTAGATCTTTCCCCCTTCATCAATTGCTTGATATCAGGAAACCTTTTGTGGTTGCCTGGATGGTAGCTTACTATCAATTGATGCGAACTTGGAAAAAGCTCCATAAATCAAGTGGGGACAAACACAAAAAACAGTTTTTAGAAACCCGCAATTGGTTTTTTGCTGATTTAAAAGAGGCTTTAGAAATCAGGGAGGAAATGAAGAAGGGTTATAAGTGATTTTATCTTGAAAAATTCTTCAATTTTTAAATATTCTATCCTTCCTCTTAAAAATTCACTTTTTTGAAGTAAGTTAATCTAAAGCCAGAAATAACAACGAAACTTTGGGGTAAGTATTTAGAAACCTTCCAATAGTATCGATTTTTCAAATAAAATTTTAAGAGAATTTGTTGGGAATATGTGAATAATATAACCTAAAAAGGTTAAAATATAATTCATTTCATTATTTTTCAATCACCTTTGTTAGACAATTAAAGCCAATTATTTCATGCAAAATAAAAAGACCATTAAAATTCAAAATTATCAAATCACAGGTGATTGGGGAAGGCAATCAAGCCTTTTGCAGGAAAAATTTCCGGAACTGACTGATGATGATCTTGAATTTGAGGAAGGCAAGGAAGATGAGTTACTCAGAAGGTTGGAAGTCAGACTGAATAAAAAACATGATGAGGTAGTCAATATTATCAAGAAAGGTCAATTGGAGACTTTTTGAAAATTTGATGCTCTAAATTGAATGTTGAGATTTTATAAAAAATGAATGGAACAAATTTTTTCACCTAATAAAATTAAGCTTTTTGATTATCCATGAGTAAGTTAGGTGATAAGATTTGGCTAAAAATAAACCTGCTAGGGTGAACTAGGTCTGTCAATTATTTTTAAAGGTTGAATTTGTTTGGGTGAATAAATGATACCGACACCGGCTGAAAGTGGATAATCCAATTTTTTCTAAAAAAAAATATTGTGAAAAAACAAATTTCAAAATGTGCCGATGAAGTCAACGGATGTATATAAGTAAAATATATAACCTATATAAATAATAATACAATCAAAAATTAAATTATTAGGTATACATTTGTTTCAATTAAAGTAAAGAATTTTTATCAAGAAATAAATGAATGTTTTATCTATCATTTGGAAGGGTTTTTTAAGCCTTGCCTTAGTATTAGGGTTTAGTTATTGTGCTCAACCTGCAAAAGAAAAAAATGAAAAAGCAGCATTAGAAATTCAGGATAATCAAATAGAGGCTATGAGAGGAAAAGAGGAATTCAAGTTGATAGTTATTGATTCAGTTTTTGAATTTCAGGAATATATCAATGAAACTCAATTTAGGCTTAGTGAAAACACAAAAAATCTTGATGATATCAAAAGAGAGCTCAAATCAGATAAAAGTAAAGTCAGACTGGCATTTGAAGGAGAGATATTTCGATTGAACAAAAAGAACCTGGAATTGAAGTCTAGAGTAAATGATTCTGTGAAATACCACAATAGTTTAGGTAATCCATTTTTCAATGAAATTGACAAAGAGATAGACATCCTGGAATCATCCATCACTGACCTTAAAAAGCGAAGTGAGTAAAATCGGGAACGTTAGAAGATAATTATTAGGGCTTATAAAAGGTAAGAAAGACAGGTTAAACCTGTCATTTCTTTTTTTACCATTTTGGTTATTTTTCAAAAACATCAATTTCTATAAAAAATCGCTCAATTTCTAATGAATCTGTAAAACATGAAACTTTTGGACATTTTTCTGTAATACTTGTTTGATTGAATACCATGATATTACGGAACTAAATAAATATATAAATGAGAAAATTCAAGTTGTTAATTTTGTTGGTTTTTACATTTTCTTTTTTCTCGATTGCTTCAGTTCAAGCCAAAGAAGATAAGAAATCAGAAATAAAACCTACAATGACCGAAGCAGAAATCCAGGTATTGGTAGATAGATTAGAAGTGATCAAAACCATGGATAAATCCAATATGGAAAGAAGCGAAAAGAAAGAATTAAGGTCTGAAGTCCGGGAAATCAAAGAAGACATCCAAAAAAATGGCGGAGGGGTTTACCTTTCCATTGGTGCATTGCTTTTGGTGATTATCTTGTTGATTTTATTGCTTTAATGGATTTCAAATTCCAGTCAAGTTAAATTCTTAAACAAAATTCTGAAATAGGCGACATGTCTAACTATAGTTTGCTTATTAGCAAATTTCACATTACCTAAAAATACAAATACTATGGGAAATCTACTTTATCTTATCGCTGTCATATTAATCATCATTTGGGCTGTAGGCTTTTTAGGCTACAACAGTGGGGGAATTATCCATGTTTTGTTGGTCATTGCCGTTATCGCTATTATTTTAAGGGTGATCAAAGGCGGAAGAATTGCTTAATTAGAAATTAGTATTAACCAATGGAGAATTGGTGAAATCTTGAATAATTAAATCAATTTTGATATTTAGATATTCTCCAAAGAAGAAGCCCGGGATTTAATTATTCGGGGCTTTTTCGATTTTTGATTACTTTACCTTTTTGTATAAATGATTATTTTTCAGTAAAACCACCGATCACCTCCAAGGAATTCCAAATGCTTTCCTTGCGCTTGATATTGAAAGCTGAAATGGTAAAAGAATTTCATTATGGATGTTTTGTATGTCCTATTGAATGAAAGAGGGATTATTTAATGGGATAATAACGTCTTTTTGTAGCTTTAGCATAACACCGTTAAAAGGTGGGAAATATTTATTGGATACCCGTGTAATTTTATGGATTGCTTTTGAGGAGGCCAAAATCAGTAAAAAAGTGAGAGGTATTTTGCTATCTGAAGCCTCTAAACTCTTTATAAGCGCGGTGAGTTGTTGGGAAATAAGTCTAAAATATAAAACAGGGAAATTGGATTTAATTTACCTCTGCAAGCTCGGTGACCGGATATTTGTAGTAGTAGGAGAAGGAAAAGGAAATTCAGCAAAGCCGAATTTCCTTTTCCTTCTCCTTAAATTAAAAAAGCTCCTGTGGTCGAGCTTGCCGAGACCTTTTTTAAAAATTTCCTTTATTGGTAAAAAGTGGGTAATTTTATCATTTTTAGCGTCTAATCAATATGTAAATGAAAATATTAGTCCATAATTTATTTTTGAACCTTTTACTTGGCCTATCACAGGCTTTGGTCGCCCAATCTACCCCAATTATCCTCATCACCTACCACTCCGAATCAGGTAAAACCGAAGCCATGGCCGAAGAAGTGGCAAAGGGAGTAGCCGAAGTTCAAGGGGTTGTGTATATTCTCAAGCCCATAACAGACGTAACAGAAGAAGAAATAAGGGAAGCCTCGGCCATCATTCTAGGTTCCCCGGTTTACAATGCGAATATGACCCCTCAGGTGCAGGAGTTTATCAATTCCTGGCCCTTTGAAGGAAGACCTTTAAAAGATAAGATCGGAGCGGTTTTCGTCACGGGCGGAGGTTTTTCCATAGGAGAGGAAGCGGTGATGTTTAGCATGATTAGATCAATGATGATTCATGGAATGATCATAGTCGGAGGAGATGAATTAGAAGCTGCTTTTGGTGCTTCAGCAATTACAGGTGAAGGGGATTTTGCCAATAAAGAAGTGCAGGATATTTTTTTAGAGAAGGCTGTAGGATTGGGTAGGCGAGTAGGTGAAATTGTTTTGAAAACCAGATAATTGTGAACTTCCTGTTACATTGAGCCATGAAAAAAATCATCTTTTTATTTTTCTCCTCAATAATTCTATTCTCCTGCAAAGATAAACCGGATACTTCTGCATTTTTCTTTCCTGCTGAATGGGAACCTCAGGAAGCTGTTTGGATGGGTTGGGATGGCAATCTAAAGAAAGAAGACACCCTACATATTATTTCTGCCAATATCATCAGGGATAGAAGACGTGTCAAATTAATTTAGCGTATAAAAATCTCAAATAATGAAAATTGATATTTTAAAAGATGGTGACTTAAAGTCTGACTTCCAAGACCAAATTTCCAATTTATTTAAGCAATTGGGTGGTGATAAAAGCCAAATCAACCTTAATGAGGTTTTAGAGAAAACAAACCCAATAACTCTTGCTTATTGTGAATTCAACAATGAGATCGTTGGAATAGCATCAATGTGCACCTATAAAGTTATCAGTGGGAGGAAAGGCTGGATTGAAGATGTGGTAGTAAGTTCTCATTATAGAGGCAAAGGCATTGGAAGAAAACTGATGGAAAAATTGCTGGAGGAAGGAAAAAAGAGAAATCTTACAGAAATACTGCTATTTACAGAAGATCATCGCATTCCCGCGATTAAACTTTACGAGGATTTGGGTTTTAAATTGAAAGAAAGTCGGATTTATACTTTAAAAGCCCTATAATTAATCTATATGGCTTTCAATAGTTTAAATAGGCATTCACTTTCGGATTGATTATCATTTAAACCAAATTCATATCTTTGAAACTTCCTTAGCCAAACATGAAAACAAAAAACATAATCCCTTTCTTATTTATCTTAAGCATGAGTATGGCATGTTCCCCCCAAGAGTCAACTACAAGTTTGCCTGATGTACAGCCACCCGTAGCGGAAATAAAACCTTATGAAATTACTTCCAAGCATGGAGATAAGCGTATTGACAATTACTATTGGCTCAATGAGCGTGAAAACCCTAAAGTAATTGATTATCTGACTGCGGAAAATCAATATTTGGATACCATGATGGCCCATACAAAAGGTTTTCAGGAAAAGCTTTTCAATGAAATGAGAGGCAGGATTAAGGAGGACGATTCTTCTGTCCCCTATAAATTGGACGATTATTACTATTACAGCAGATATGTAGAAGGCGGAGAATATCCCATTTATGCTCGTAAAAAGGGTTCTTTGGATGCTCCGGAAGAAATTATTATAGATGGAAATGAATTGGGAAAAGGCAAATCTTTTCTCAGTTTCTGGACTTCTGTAAGTCCTGACCATAATCTAGCTGCGATCATCATGGATACTGTTGGCAGGAATTTTTATACCGTCATGATCAAAGACCTCCGGACTGGCGAAATGCTTCCGGATAAAATTGAAAATATCAGGAGCAATGCTGTTTGGACCAATGACAACAAATCATTCTATTATTCAATTCCTGATATGAAAACCCTGAGAAACTATCAGGTCAAAAGACATATTCTGGGAGAATATGCCACGCAGGATGAGGTAGTATTTGAGGAGAAAGATCAAACCTTGAACTGTGGAATCGGAAAGACCAAGTCCAAAAAATACATCATTATCAGTTCGGGTCGAACAGATGCCTCTTATGCCATGTACTTGGATGCAGATAGCCCAGGTGCACCAAAATTGATAAATCCAATACAGGACAATGTGCGGTACAGCGTTGATCATGCAGGTGGGGATAAATTTTATATTTATACTAACCGGGATGCAGTCAATTATAGATTGGTGGAAGCTCCTGTTTCAAATCCTGAAGTCGGTTTATGGAAAGATGTCATTCCTCATAGTTCAGATATTTTCCTTGAAAATGTCGATTATTTTAAAGATTTCTTAGCTATTCAAGAGACCAAGGAAGGGTTGGCCAACATCAGAGTTATCAGGACTTCTGATAATTCAGAACATCAAATTGAATTTGAAGAGCCTGCTTATTATGCTGGCTTGGGATACAATCCCGGTTTTGATACCCATATGCTAAGGTATTCTTATACTTCTCTAACCACTCCCAATTCTACATTTGATTACAATATGGAATCCGGGGAGAAAACATTGATGAAGGAAAAACCTGTTTTGGGGGATTTCAACAAGGAAAACTATCAGACCGAAAGAATCATGGTACCTGCCCGGGATGGGAAAAGGATTCCGATGTCTATTGTTTACAGAAAAGATTCATTTAAAAAAGATGGAAAAAGTCCCGGTTGGATTTATTCTTATGGTTCTTATGGCTATTCCACAGAAGCGGATTTCAGTAGTTCCCGATTGAGTTTGTTGGACAGGGGATTTGTTTATGCCATTGCCCATGTCAGGGGCGGACAGGAAATGGGGGGTGAATGGTATGAGGATGGTAAAATGATGAACAAAAAGAATACCTTCTATGATTTCATAGATTGTTCCAAATGGCTTCAGGACAATAACTATGTAGCCAAGGATAAGCTCTTTGCTTCGGGCGGAAGTGCCGGAGGTTTGTTGATGGGGGCAATTACCAACATGGCGCCTGAAGTATATCGAGGTGTTATTTCACAGGTGGCATTCGTTGATGTGATGACTACTATGGAGGATGAAACCATACCATTGACCACATTTGAGTGGAAGGAATGGGGAAATCCAAACATCAAGGAACAATATGACTATATGCTTTCTTATTCCCCATATGACAATCTGGAGGCAAAAGATTATCCACATATCCTGGCCACTACAGGTCTTCATGACTCTCAAGTGCAATATTGGGAACCCGCCAAATATGTGGCTAAGCTGAGAACCTTGAAAACTGACAACAACAGACTTTTCCTCTATACGAATATGGATGCCGGACATGGTGGCGCGAGTGGCAGGTTTGAAAGCTTGAGAGAATTGGCGAGAGAGTTTGCTTTTGTTTTCGATATTTTGGGAATTTCTGAGTGAGAAGCGAGAAGCGAGAGACGAGAAAAAAGAAACAAGAAGCAAGGCCTGTCCCGTACCGATAGCTATCGGTACGGGGAGCCCAGTAACGAGACATTTGATGTTTGATTTTGATCTTGTGTCTTTAATCTTATGTCTTAAGTCTCGTCATTCCGAAGTATTGAATTTTTGCTTCAAAAAATCCTTGGGGTGGATCAGGTTAACTCCAAATTCTGCTGCTGTTTTATGAATATTTTCAGGAATACTGTCATTGGTGGAACCGGAATAATTCATAGTTAATATATTTCCCGCAGCCTTATTGAATATAGCAAAGATTTTTGACATTAGCTTGATGACAAAAGGCGGAGTGGCCTTGACTTTTAACTGTTTCCCGTATAAAGCTTCGAAAATCTCTTTGATATCTAAGGGAGTCAAGGGCTCAGGACCACCTATTGGAATGGTCCTTTTGGTTGCCTTGGGATTGTCAATTGCTGCGATGCAAAAATCGGCCACATTATCAATGCTGATATAGGCATTTTTCCTGTCTCCCTTTCCTATTACATTAAATGTATTTTTTTGTTCGATATCATCTTTGATGCCTGAGAAAAAATCATTTGAAAATTTAAATGGCCGATGAACAGTACTGACTTTTAATCCTCTTAAAGGTACTGTACTTCCAAAGAAAGGGAAGTGAACTTCCATAAATGCTGTGGGTTGAAAAATGGTGTAATTCAGGCTTGAATTCTTCAGATGTTTTTCAACAGCTCTTTTGGCCTGCGACAATGGAACTTTGTCATCATCTTTTTCAAAAGGAAGGGCGGAAACATAAATGATCTGTTTGACTTTTTCCGTCTTGGAAAAATCAATTATACCTATGACTCCTTTTTCATCTACATCTTTAAATGAATCCGATTTTTTGCTTGGGGTAGCCGTATTTGCTGTGATGATGATCACGTCAATTCCTTGGATAGCGGATGCGAAAGTTGTAGTATCTGTAAGATCCAAAAACCGGGTATGAAGCCCGGAAAGCTCCTTCAAAGCAGAAGTATTTGAGCTTTTTCTATGCGAAGCAAAAACGGAATGGCCTGTTCCTGAGTCGATGAGTTTCTGGCAAATGGTAAATCCCAACTGGCCTGTAGCGCCAACTATTAAAATGTTCATGATAAAAAGGTTTTCAAAATATATTTAAATACCTGATTTTATGCAAGTTAAATTTTATTTTAATAAATATTGATTTAAAATTTGAGCTTTTTCCAGTTTATTTAAATAAGTGCCACGCCATATCCATTTAAATCTCATTTTTTCTTAATTTGAAAAAATAATCGAAAGCAAATATGGAAAATACATTTGAAGGAAAAGTCATTTGGATTACAGGCGCCTCCTCTGGGTTGGGGAAATTTATGGCTTATGAATTTGCCAAGCAAAAAGGGATTTTAGCTCTTT
>CAZLJT010000101.1:0-12063 GCA_964559905.1 uncultured Aquiflexum sp. | reverse complement strand
GCCCTTGATTTTGGGAGTAATGTGATCACCGAAAAACCCATGACCACGGATCAGTTCAAGTGTCAGGCCATTCTTGATGCAGAGCGAAAATCAGGGAAAAAGGTTATTGTTACATTCAATTACCGGTATTCTCCTCACCGTCAGCGTATGCATGAAATCCTGCATTCTGGAGGAATTGGGGAAGTTACCTCTGTGGATTTTCATTGGTACCTCAATACTTCCCATGGCGCGGATTATTTCAGAAGATGGCATGGCTATAAAGAAAAAGGGGGAACCCTTTTGGTGCATAAATCCACACACCATTTTGATTTGCTCAATTGGTGGTTGGATTCTGATCCTGAGGAAGTTTTTGCTTATGGAGCACTTGAGTTTTATGGGAAAAACGGCAAATTTCGTCATACCCATTGCAGGCCCTGCCCGCATAAGAGCAATTGTGATTTTTATTGGGACATTACCAAAAGCCAGCATATGGTAGATCTTTATGTCAATAATGAGCAGCATGATGGTTACCTCAGGGATGGTTGCGTTTTCAGGGAAGATATTGATATTTATGATAAAATGGCCGTTCAGATTCGCTATATGAACGGGGTACAGGTTTCATATTCCTTGACAACTTATTCACCCTATGAAGGTTACCGCATCGCCTTCAATGGTACCAAAGGCCGGCTTGAAGCATGGATCAAGGAAAGTCAGCCTTGGCAGGAGATGGCGCAGGATGAGCTTCGGCTCACCAAAAACTTTGGAGACACCGAAATCATCACTATTCCCCATGGTGGCGGTGGACATGGTGGCGGAGATACCCGATTGAAAGACAAACTCTTTAAAGATCCCACTATGGCCGACCCTTACCGGCAATCAGCCGGAACAAGGGACGGTGCCATGTCTATTTTGGTTGGTATTGCCGCAAGAAACAGTATTGAAAGCGGAAGACCTGTAAGAATTGCCGAACTGACGGATATTGAGTTGAAGAAGAAGGGGCGGATTTGATACTGAAAGTTTTATTAGACTATGAAGTTTCCGTTTTTCCTGTACCTTCTTTTTTCCCTTCACCTCTTTCTTGGTTTAGGTGCAATTACCGGAGGAGGAATGTTGATCCTCAAACTGGATGGTTCCTTACTGGGTATGGAAACTGGATGGCTTTCTCAATCGCCATTCAGTTCCTACCTCATTCCCGGTTTTTTACTATTCATTTTTAGTGGTTTGCTTCCTTTATTTGCATTTCTTGGGCTACTCTTTAAACCTGAATGGAGATGGGTTAATGTACTCAATATCTACCCCAACAGACATTGGTCCTGGGCATATTCCTTGTATTCGGGCATTATTGTGATTATATGGATTACGGTACAGCTGATCATGACTCGGTATTTTTGGTTGCAGCCTGTCATGATTTTCACTGGCCTGTTGATTATTGTTTTCACTTTGACACCTGCAATAATGAAAAAATTCGAATTGTAATGAGCGGAAAAATAAACAAAGAGTAGCATAAACATAACAAAATGTCAAGAAATCCATTCATGGAACAGCAGATAGAATGGTATCTCGCCATGCGAAAATCTGCAGCTGCCGCAAAATATACGGTAAGCTAGCTTAGGAAATGAAGTGAAAAGGAATTTAGTTCTAAAAAAATCAATTATCATACGGGAATTTTAGAGTCAATCAATTTTGATAAATTAAAGGCATCTCTAAGCAAAGAGACGGTTCAATTCAGGAATTTAAGGCTTCAGGTTTTATATTTGGATTGATTGTTTCCTCGCTTTGGACAAAGAGGAGTTCAAGGTCAACAAGTGTCTCGTCTCGAAAAAGTTTACTGATTAAGCAAATATTCCTGACATGACTTGACTTTTTTTTATAATCCTAAAAACACTTTACATTTGACTTACTGGATAAACCGTAAAAGAGTCCCGACTTTTATTGGGAAAGATTAGATCTCCAGGATTATTCCGATCAGATTTGCATACAAATCAGGCACTGAACTATTGTAATCCAAACTCAGTTTAAGCTGGAAGCCACAGCATGGCCAGCAGTTTTAAACTTACAAGGTATATTACAAAATACTTGGGCATAAGGTTTTTGAATCAAAATATTTATGACTTTGGCCTTCGATACCATAAGATAAACGTGCTCATCATGAAACCTTCGGCAAAATCTTATCATTTTAAAAAATGCAGACATGAAAAAACTACTCTTTTTTTGGAAAGAATTAATGGCTACCTTCTGGTTTGTGCCGGTGCTTATTATTATTCTGGCTGTATTATTATCTATGGGACTGGTTTCAATAGATAGTGTTACAAGCATTCCTCAAGAGGGTTGGGGTCGGTTTTTTTTGGTGAATAGTTCCGATTCCGCGCGGAGTATTTTATCTACGATATCGGGGGCCATGATTGGTGTTGCGGGAACTGTTTTTTCGGTAACATTGGTTGCTTTGACACTTGCTTCATCTCAATTCGGCCCTAGGTTGATCAAAAAATTTATGTATGTCCGGCTAAATCAGGTTGTGCTTGGTTCATACATTGCCACTTATCTTTATTGTCTTTTGGTTTTAAATGCAATAAAAGCCGGAGATGAATATATTTTTATCCCATCCATTTCTATTCTTTTTGCCATTTTAGCTGCTATAGCCAATATTATTTTGCTCATCATATTTATTCATCAAATTGCAGTAAGTATTCAAGCAGACAAGATCATTTCTGATATTTCAAGTCTTATCTCTGAACATGTAGAAACCCTCTTTCCGGAAAAAATGGGAGTTGAATTGGTAGATAAAAAGAGGTACGACGAAGATAAAGCAATATCAGCCTATAAAAAAAGCACATCAATAAAGTCGCCAAAAGGCGGTTATCTTCGATATATTGACAGTGAAGTTTTATTGGAGATAGTGGCTACTAATGATTCTTTCTTTAAATTAAATCACAGACCTGGTAGTTTTTTGGTAAAAGGTGAAGAAATTGGTGTATTGTACTCAAATAAGGAATGGGAAGAAGATTCTATAGATAAGTTACTCAACCAATTTGTTTTTGGAAATACAAAAACTTCTCAGCAGGATCTGGAATTTTCCATTCATCAAATGGTAGAAATTGCAGCAAGGGCACTATCTCCAGGAGTTAACGATCCCTATACTGCAATTGCCTGTATTGACAACCTAACGGCGACTATGTGCTACTTGGCAGAAGCCGAATTCCCTTCAAAATATCGGTTTGATAAAGAAAAAAATCTTAGGGTCATTGCAGATGTGCTGGATTTTGAAGGCGTGTTGGATGCAGCATTTAACCAAATAAGACAGTTCTCAGCTGGTAGCACAGCAGTGGTCATTAGACTTATGGAAGCTTTGACGACCATAATTGCATTTACAAAAAGTGAAAGCCATAAAAAAGCGGTAATTAAACACGCTGAAATGGTTTTGAGGTTAGGAAATGAAACTATCAAAGAAGAAAACGACCTCGCTGATCTAAAGAAAAGATCTGGTAAAATTTTAAAGGACTGAAGAACTCTTTGAGTGGCCAAACTTACTACCTTTGAATTCCCGAATTGAAAGCAAGTTGCTTTTACTTCCGCACGTTTTTTTTCTCAATCCGTTTCAATTCTCCCTGCAATCTTTCTTTTGTCAACCATTTTCCACTTACCATTACCCCATTTACTTTCTTAAGGTGGGTAAGATCATTCAAGGGATTGCCTTCCAACAATACAAAATCTGCAGCTGCACCTTTTTTGATTTGGCCAAATTCACCTTCTCTTTCAAAATATCTGGCAACGTTGACTGAACCCGATACAAGAATTTCATAAGGACTCATTCCTGCCTCCTTCATGGAATAGATTTCGTTGTGGATAGAAAATCCGGGGACATTGAATACCTGCGGTGAATCGGAACTCATGATAATGGGCACACCCCCACGGTGCAGGGCCATCAGCATTTCCTTTCTGAATTCCAGATAGGGTCGGACATTTTCTTCCTTCAGAACCCCTTGGTTTTCCAGGAGTTTTTTCTGATTGACCCATTGCTGAACCTGTACACCGGGCATGTATTTCATTTCCGGTTCCAATCGGAATTCATCAGCAGGAATATAACCAAAGAACCTTTCAAACAAAGTGAGGGTCGGAGCAATCCAAGCCTGCTTGTCCAATGTCAATTGGACCAAATAAGGAATTCTGGACATATCGGCATCCATGACAGCCATCATACTGAAAGGACCTGCGACTTGTGGATCTAATTTGGACTTGTCTGTAACCAAAGCTTCAATGTATCCATCCATATGTTCCACAGATCGGTAGCCATTATTCAGAGAATTGACCAAACCTACATCCAGCGAAATATGACCTCCGTACATGATATCCACTTCTTTGGCTGTATTGGCTATGGCGAGAAATTTGGGCATGTCCAATCCGGGATGTAATTTGAGGTGGTCAAAACCTGCCTCTTTTTGTTGCCGCACCATAGCTTCACCCATTTGCGCAGTTTCTACTGAGTTGCCGTTAAGGGATTGCCCTGCGGCAAAAATTCTGGGACCGATGATGTCACCAGAATCAATTTTCTTTTTCAGTTCCAAATGGGAGTGGTGTCCGATCATTCCCCTGACATTGAGTACACCATTGGCAAGGTAAAGCCACATGACATCCTGAATATAGGAGAAGTCATCCGTTTCCGTAGTAGGAATATGGGAATGCATTTCTGCCAGTCCCGGAAAAGCATAAGACCCTTTACCATCTATCTCGACTATTTTTTTTGAAAATTTTAGGTTTTTACTTGCAGGAAATACACCTTCTATTTTTCCATCTCTGACATGGATAAGATGATCTTTTAAAACCTGATCATTTTCCATACTGATGACATGGATATTCCTGATAAGATATTCCTGTCCAAAAAGGGATAAAGGAGAAATAAAAAGGAATAAGAATAGGGTACTAAATAAGAGGAGATTTTTGATAAGATAAGTGAATGCAGTTTTCATGTTATTTGGGTTTGTTTGGCAGCAGTGATTTTTATGATTTCCATTCAGAATGATAGAACTTTCCCGAAGGATCATCTTTTCTTTGATAAGTATGGGCACCGAAAAAATCCCGTTGCGCCTGTATTAAATTGGCCGATGAATCCGTTGTAATTCTTCCATAAAAATAATTGGCCGCCGCAGACATGACCGGCAATGCAAATCCATGCTGCAATCCCAATCCTACAATATATGCTAAATCGTGCCTGAGTTCCTTTGCCTTTGCTTTGATTTGTTTAGTTTTCAATAGGGAACTGTTTTCTTTGAAAAGGGCAACCATGTTTTCCATCAAGGTAGATCTTATAATGCAGCCATTTGTCCAGATTCGGGCTATATCACTGAAATCAAGATTCCAGTTTTCGCTTTTCGATACCTGTTCCATCAGGTTGAAACCAACTTCATGGTTCAGGATTCTGGTAAGGGTATAGGCATTTTTAACTTTTTCCAATAAAATAACCTTATCCTCTGCAAATGCACCGAACCTATGTCCGTACAAAGCGGCCAATTCCTCTCTGTCCTCTTTTTGGCTTGAAAGCAAACGGGCTGTCACAGCTTCCGCCAAAGGGCTGTAGGGAACATAGTATTTCAAGGCGGTAGTCAAAGACCATGCACCAGTTCCTTTTTGACCGGCTTTGTCGAGGATCATATCCAAGAGAAAATTTTTTCCTTCTTTGGTCACCAAAATATCTGCTGTGATTTCCAATAGGTAACTTTTCAATCCCTCGCCCGACCAAGATTTTAAGATTTTGGAGATTTCAGGATAAGACAGTTTCAATCCATACTTCATCAGATGTACGGTTTCAGCTATTACCTGCATCTCGGCATATTCGATACTGTTATGGACCATTTTGATAAAATGACCTGAACCTGAAGGGCCTATAAAACCCACGCATGGCTTTCCATTAGCATCTTTTGCTGCGATTTTTTTCAGATATGGAGCAATTAGGTAGTAAGCTTCCTTACTTCCTCCAGGCATCATCGAAGGGCCTTTTCTGGCACCCTCTTCACCACCCGAGACACCCATTGGGATAAAATGGAAACCTTTTTGGTTGGTATCCTGAAACCTCCGGGAAGAGTCTTCAAAAAAGGAATTGCCGCCATCAATGATAATATCTCCCTGATCCAGCAAAGGTTCCAATTGTTGTATTTGTTGGTCAATGGCAACTCCCGCAGGAATCATCAAAAGTATTTTCCTGGGTTTATCCAAAGCTTTCACAAATGTCTCCAAATCATCAAAACCTTTAAGCAATGGGAAAACGCTGTTTTCTGATGCAAAAGTGGAGGCGATTTTTTCCTCTTTGTCCGGAACATGTCTATTGAATACGGCAGTAGGAATACCATTTTCTGCTAGGTTCAGGGCTAGACTTTTTCCCATCACCCCCATTCCGATCACTCCAATATGAAATTCTGGTGAGATTATCTTTTCAGATTGCATGATGATTTCCAATAAGTCTTCGGGTTTTTTGATTACATCCAAATGCAGGCCGTATTCAGGCTCTTCCCAAGTTTCCAATTGGGATTCCAACAAGCCGGGTTTCATATAATGCTCTTCCCTGTTAACAATTCTTTCGTTAAGCAATTCCTTGCTACCTTTGAGATGGACCCAAAGTATTTGAGGAACTACCTGAAGCATCTGCCGATATTGTTCCTTCAGAGCCGAACAGGCCAATATACCCCCGCCGGAAGCTTCCCATTCCTGAATTTTATCAGCAAGGTGTTCAAGCCAAGGAATCCTGTCATAGTCATTTAGAGGGATGCCGTTGGACATTTTTTCTATGTTGGAAGTAGGATGGAAATCGTCGGCATCAAAAAAGGGAAGCCAAAGTTTTTTGGCTAAGCGGGTACCTAAAGTAGTTTTTCCGCTGCCCGATACTCCTGTTATTATGATTATCATAGTCGAATTTAACAATTTTAATTATTTTCACCATGGATAGATAAAGTCTCCATGTTAGCTCCAAAAGAATTCAACACTGAACATTTTTACACCAGAAAGGTGGAAGATCTTCATTTACGAAAATTACGCATTTGCCATTGGGACGTCCCCTTGTATCAAGTTGCTCAGATAATGGCAAAAGAGAAGGTCTCAATTCTTTTTATTGGCGAATCCGATAAAGAAATCAAAGGTTTCGTCACGGATATTACACTTAGAGATAAAGTGTTGGCTGCACGTCTTTTCTATGAGATTCCTGTTGGTGAAATTATGGATAAAAATATCATTTTTATCCACAAAGAGGCTTTTTTATATGAAGCATTGTTAATGATGTTTCAAACCAAAACCCGCTACTTGTTGGTAAAGGATTCCGGTAGATATTTGGGATGGATCAGTAGAAATAAAATTTTGACCGAACAGTCTCAAGGTCCATTTATTTTTATTCAATCAGTGAAGCAAGCAATGGATAAAGAGGAGCTGAAAGAGAAGTGGGCACAGGTACCGGAAATTATCCATCAATTGGTTTCCAAGGGCTTAAAATCACAGATCATCAATCAGATTATAACGACGGTTACCGATGCTATTTCCCTAAGGATTATTGAAAACACTATCAGGGATATTGGCCCTCCGCCGGCAAATTTTGTGTTTTTTGTTTTAGGAAGTGAAGGAAGGTCAGAACAAACCCTTAAAACCGATCAGGACAATGCCATTATCTACGAGGACAAAGCCAATGAACATCGGGAAATGGTGAGGGCCTATTTTTTGGAATTTGCCGAAATCGTTTCGGCTTCTTTGGATCATGTTGGAATAGTTTTTTGTAAAGGTGGTTTTATGGCAAAAAATCCCAAATGGACGCATTCCTTGTCACATTGGAAGAGGAATTACGAATCGTGGATTCAGGAATCCACTCAGGAAACTGTTTTGAAGTATGCCACTTTTTTTGATTGCAGGCCTATTTATGGGGACTTTGGTCTTCTGGATTCGCTCAAAGAATTTATGGAACTTCAGCTTCAGGATCCCCCAGAGCGTTTTTTTATCAATATGGGAGCCAATGCACTGCAATATGAGGCGCCATTGACGTTTTTCAAAAACATACGGACATTTAAAATCGATGGTGAGAAGCATTTCAATATCAAGAAAACAATGACCCCAATTGTTGATTTGGCAAGGGTTTTTGCTTTGAAGCATAGGATTTTTGAAACCAATACCGGGAAAAGAATTGAAACATTAAAGGAAATAGGTGTCTTTTCGGCCAATGAATCGCAGGAATTGTACCATGCTTATTATTATCTTATGACTTTGCGACTTGAAAAACAAGCCCTTCAAATGATAGAAAAAGAGGAAGACCCAAAGAATTTTGTAAGCATCAATCAATTGACAAAAGTTCAAATGGCAACTTTGGTTGAAATATTTAAAGTGATCAAAGAATTTCAGCTGAAAATCAAAGTTGAATTCACTAAAAATATATTTTAGAGAATAGAAAATGTCTTTTTTAATTTTTTTATAAAAGTCTATGATTTAAAACAAAAGTTTTTTTATTTTGTACGTGAAATAATGTTAAGACGTAATTTATTTCATGTTAATATTAAGGAATCTATTTGGAATAAATCCATCTAAAATTCTTAATTATTTAAATATTACCAAATTATTGATTGTAATTGGTGTTTAATTAAATTGGTTTTAAAATTAAATGTTGACCAGAAGTACTTAGATTGACAATAACTCTAAAAACTCATAAATATGCTTAACAATTATCCGCTTTCCGAAGTAGAACAAGCATTCCTCAAAGAATCCGGTGTTGAAAAAATCAGCACATTGATTCCTTATCTTACAGTAGATAATTTCCCCAAGTTGGGATTGATTACTGCCTGTAGATTTTTGGAATGGGCCGCTGAAAATCCCAAAGGGGTGATCAGTTTGCCTACAGGAAAAACACCGGAATATTTCATTAAATGGACCCAGTTTTTATTGGAAAATTGGGACAGCAAAAAGGGGAAAGATGTCAGAGAAAAATATGGTCTTTCCGGAGTAAAAAAGCCTGTTTTGAAAGATCTCACATTTGTACAGATTGATGAGTTTTATCCGATATCTTCCAAACAGAAAAATAGCTTTTATGACTATGTCAATAAATTTTACTTGGAAGGATTTGGTCTGAATAAGGAAAAAGCAATTTTGATCAATTCAGATGAAATACCTTTGGCAGATGGTAAGCATTTCAAAGAAGTTTTCCCAGACCTTAAAGTGGACCTTTCCTTAAGATTTCGGGAACCCATCAATAATCTGGAAAAAATACAGCAGAAATCCATTTACATGATTGACCATTGGTGTGGTCAATATGAGAAAAAAATCAGGGATGTGGGAGGTATAGGATTCTTCTTGGGAGGTATAGGACCTGATGGTCACATTGCTTTCAATACCAGGGGATCTCACCTTTACTCGACTACCAGATTAACTGAAACCAACTTTGAGACGCAGGCCGTTGCAGCAGGCGATTTAGGGGGAATTGAAATTTCCGCTAACAGATTGGTGATTACTATTGGATTGGACACCATTGTCCACAATCCTGAAGCCGTAGGTATTATCATTGCTGCCGGTGAGGCAAAGGCCCAAATAGTCAAAGATTCACTTGAGACTCCATTGAATAATATCTATCCGGGTACCGTCTTGCAAAAGCTGAAGAATGGCCGTTTTTACCTGACCAAAGGTGCGGCAGTAAGATTGACTGATTCAGTAGATGCCTACTACCAAAATGGTGAATGGACTTGGGAAAAAACTGAAAGAGCGATAGTTGATTTATGTAAAAAGATCAAAAAATACGGTCACCGTCTCAAAATAGAAGATCTTAAAGCTGATAAGTACACTTCAATGATTCCAGGTCTTTCGGAAGATACTGTGAATCAGGTCATAAAAAGTACCGTTGAGAAAATCAATAGAGGGACTACAAAGGAAAAAAATGAGGTGCTCTTGCACACAGGCCCTCATCATGACGATATATCTTTGGGGATATTACCCCATATTACCAATCAGCTTCAGGAGAATAGTAATGAGGCACATTTTTCAGTTTTGACTTCCGGGTTTACTGCGGTTACCAATACTTTTGTAATCGACACCCTGCTACTTACAAAAAGATTGTTGGATGAAGGCGAAATCCAAATGGTCAATTATGAGGATTTCTTTGATGTCGGGTATAAACTGAAGACCGACAAAGACGTGTATCATTTCCTGACTAATGTGGCATCAGAAAACCCTGATCAAAGAATGCGTGGTTTGTGTCATAGGGTGGTAAGAGCTGTTGTGGATATTTTTGAAGTTAAATCCAAGCAAAAACTCAGGGAGACCATCAATGATATCATAAGCATTCTGAAGAATTCCTATGACGGAGAAAAGAATCCCTCTAAAATCCAGAAATTGAAAGGGATGATCAGGGAATTTGAAGAAGAACTGGTCTGGGCACATTTTGGTGTGCAAGTAAAAAACGTACACCATTTGAGATTAGGATTCTACACCGGGGATATTTTTACGGAGCAGCCGGACAAAAAGCGTGACGTGGTCCCTATTGTGGAAATGTTTAAAAAGATTAAACCTACAAAAATAAGTTTGACACTTGATCCTGAAGGTTCCGGTCCGGACACCCACTACAAAGTTCTCCAAGCCACCGCTGAGGCAGTGAGACAGTGGGGAGAAGAAAATGACCTTAGTGAACTCAGAATTATTGGATACAGGAATGTTTGGTTTAAATTTGAGCCCCATGAAGCCAATGTGATTGTCCCTGTTTCTTTGGGAGATATGTCGGTTATGGAAGATTCTTTTGCCAATTGTTACCTGAGTCAGGTCAATGCCTCATTCCCCAGCTACAGTCACAATGGTAAATTCAGTACTGTGGCCAAAAGAACCTGGGTCGGGCAATTAAATGATATTCAGTTGCTTTTGGGAAAAAATTACTTTTATCAGCATGAGACGGCAAAAGTGAGATCCAGTCATGGATTGATCTTTTTCAAAGACATGAATGTGGAAGAATTTCTAGCCCATGCGAGGGAGTTGGAAAAATCAATTGAGGGAATGCTTTAACAGTATTTTTTCAAACCTATGAAGAGAAAAAGGAGAATGTTTTCATTCTTCTTTTTCTGTTGAAAAGCCTTAAAAACTAAATGTATGCTCAAAACCGAAAAACCTATTCTTGGATTGGATATTGGAGGGACCAATATCAAGGCTGGTGTACTTATTGGGTCGGAACTGACTGACATCAGGATGATTTCCACTCCTTCCGAAGAAAGTCAAGAGGCTATTTTGGAAACTATTGCTGGATTTATAGACAGCTTCCTTCATCATGGGTTTTTTGCCATTGGTATAGGTATCCCTGGATTGATTGATACTGATAATGGAATTGTTCTCAATTTGGGCAATATCCCTTCATTTAAAAAAGTACACCTCAAGGAATTTCTGGAGCAACGGTTTTGTAAACCTGTATTTATCAACAATGATGCGAATTGCTTTGCATTGGGGGAATATAAATTCGGTGCAGCACAGGTTTACCAGCATGTAGTAGGCATCACCTTGGGTACAGGACTTGGTGCAGGTATTATTGTCAATGGGCACCTGTACTGCGGATTCAATTGTGCCGCAGGAGAATGGTGTTCTGCACCCTATCTGGACAAGGACTTTGAATTCTATTGCAGTGGTAAATTTTTTCACTGGAAGTATCATTCAAAAGCCAAATCCTTATCTAAAAAAGCTGATCAGGGAGACCCATTTGCTTTGGAAGCTTATGCTGAATATGGACATCATTTAGGTGAATTGATTAAAAATGTATTGTATACCCTAGCCCCTCAGGCAATTGTTTTGGGAGGTTCCATACGTAAAGCCTATCCTTTTTTCAAAGAAAGCATGGAGGCTACAATCGCTACATTCAAATACCCTTCGGTAAGCAGAAACCTCAAAATACTTATTTCAGATTTGGATGAAACGGCGATCCATGGTGCAGTGGCATTGGTGGGTGAATATGCGGTTTCCCTTGACAAAATCAGTATTGAAGTCGGTGGAAAGTAAATCTACTGTTTCAAAATATTATTTGGAAAGCCCTTTTATTTTCCTTCTGGTTTAAAAATATTCGTAACTTTCGGGTCAATTGAACCCGAATATTATGATTTATAACTC
>CAZLJT010000100.1:1239-12197 GCA_964559905.1 uncultured Aquiflexum sp. | reverse complement strand
AAATTTCTGAAAAAACAATTGTTTCGACTTTAGAGAAACTTGAAAAATTGAACTTGGATGAGAAGCTTCACGCAGAGCTTTCCTGGTGCTGGAACAGCTATGTTGCAGACAACAATCCTGTAGGAGTAATCGAAAAAAGCAAAAAAGCATTGGATCTGTTCAAGGCAAAAAGAGAAGAAAACAGCAAAGCGGTAGCCAAGAAATTGGTAGATGATCTTGAAAAAATCGTTTTGAATTAATCAGAAGAAAATTCAATAAAAAAAGGCTTTCAAACGAAAGCCTTTTTTTATTGAATGATATTTTTTAGGTTTTATTCACCTACAACTACAAACTTCACCAAGCTTTTCACTTCTCTGTGAAGATCTACCTCAGCTTCAAATTCTCCTGCACCCTGAACAGGCATATTGATGGAGATTTTCTTTCTGTCGATATCTATTCCGTTTAGTGCCAAAGCATCAGAAATCTGAAGTGTGGTTACTTTTCCGAATATTTTGCCTGAATCACCGATTTTAGCCTTTATCTCCAAAGTCAAAGTTTCCAGTTTGGCAGCGATGTTTTCAGCTTCTGTCTTTATTTTCTCTGCTTTGTGTGCAGCTTGCTTTATGTTTTCAGCAAGGATCTTTTTGTTTGATCCTGTAGCCAAAACAGCGAATCCTTGTGGAATAAGGTAATTTCTACCATAACCTGATTTGACATCCACCATGTCATTTTTATAACCAAGTCCTTTTATGTCTGTTTTAAGAATAACTTCCATTGTCGTACAATTTTAAATATGAATGAATCGAACAAAAACGGATTACTTCAAACCGTCAGTTACGAATGGCAGCAATGCCAGATGTCTTGCCTTCTTGATGGCATTGGACACTTTTCTTTGGAATTTGGCAGAGTTACCGGTCAATCTTCTGGGAAGAATTTTTCCCTGCTCATTGACGAATTTTAAAAGGAAGTTAGGATCCTTGTAATCAATATATTTGATACCGTTTTTTTTTGAATCTACAGTATTTTTTTCTGAATTCTACTCTGTTGATTGGTTCGTTCTTAAGTGTCATTGTGCTGGCTCCTCCTTAGCTTCTACTTTTTTGTTAAATTCACCTTTTCTTCTTTTGTCACCATAAGCAACCGCGTGCTTATCGAGAACAGTAGTTAAGAAGCGCATTACTTTTTCATCTCTTCTCAATTCAATCTCCATTTTTTTGATAACAGTCGGAGCTGATAAGAATTCAATCAATACGTAGAAACCAGTGCTTTTTTTCTCGATTGGGTAAGCCAATTTTTTCAGACCCCAATTCTCAACATTAATGATTTCTGCCCCCTCAGTCTTTAACAAGTTTACAAACTTGTCTACGGTATCCTTCATCTGAACATCAGACAAAACGGGAGTAAGTATGAATACCGTTTCATAATTTTTCTGGAACATAATTATAATTTTGCTTTGTTTTTGTTAAACAGACCGCAAAAGTAGGGGAATATTAGGTTTTATCCAAATAGAAACACAAAAGAAATAGAGCCTAAAGGCCGGTAATCTGTTTATTTTATCTCTTTTGAGTCCAATGCTTGAAACAGTTGACGAACTTACTGGCCAAATCGCTTTTTGAATTACCGATATATCAGTCTTGTCCCGGCCCCGAATAGGGGCGGAAATCGTGTAACCCATTTTTAAACTTTTCCTTACTTAACTTCAAAACTTTTGGAGCCTATCTGATAACCGTCAGCATAAATTCTTACTTCATATATGCCTGTGGCATATTTGCTGCCTTTTTCATAAAAATAGGTAAGTTCCTGCTGCGAATTGTTGAAGATTAAATCCTGATGAACAGTGTAAAATTCTTCTCTTCCATCCAAGGTAAATGTACCGGAACCTCTTGCGACGTCAAATATAGGTTGATTGTTCGGTGCCATAATCTGCACGTATATATCCCTTGGTCCAAAATTGGCCACTTTATTATCTGCAAGGTTGAATGTTACTTTCAATCTTTCCAATTGCCTGTTTCTGAATCCATCTTCTCTTTCTCTACCACGGGCATTGACTGCTGACACAGTGATGTTCTCCGCTTTTAACCTTGCAGCAATATCCACTTTTTCCTGAAGTTCCTGTTTTTTGAGATTCAGCTGAACTACTTCTTCCTCGATTTGCGCCTGACTTGTTTTGAGTTCTTCGTTCTCTGCAAAAAGTTGCTGATTGACCTCCCTTAATCGGATGATTTCCTCATCCTTTTCCTCCAAGGTTTTGGTATAGCTTGTGATTCTTCTATTGAGAGCAGAAATTTCTTCAGCAGATCGCTTCCTATCCAGATTTCTTTCCTGAGTCAGTTGGTCTCTTATGGCTTCAAGGCTACTGATGTCACCTCCCAACTTGCTTATTTCAGCAATTCTTAAATCCAGTTGATAGGATACAGAATCAATTCTTCTATTAAGTTCATTGTTTTCCTCAGACAGAATGAGGATTTCCTCGGACTTTCTTGTTTTGTCCAAGTGGTCAGTATAAAGTTTTATTCCGCTGATAATTACAAGAATAATCAGAACAATGATCAAGATGTTTTTTCCGTTATCTCTTCGATCGGATTTTACAGGATTGGTTTCCATAAACGTTTAAGTTGTATTTTTACTCAAAATAATAAATTTTATGTCTAATATCCTTCTGGACGAACAATTTTGGACTACAAGATACCTAAATAATCTTACTGCTTGGGATACAGGCAAGGTGACAGATCCCATAAAGCAATATTTAGACCAATTAGAGAATACAAAAATAAAAATTTTGATTCCCGGGGCCGGCAATGGCCATGAAGCAATTTATGGTTTCAAAAAGGGCTTTAGAAACCTGCATATTCTGGATATTTCAGATTTTCCACTTCACCAATTTCAAAGATCTTGTCCTGAATTTCCTAAAAACCAAATTCATCATATGGATTTTTTCCTTCATGAAGGTCAGTATGATCTGATAATTGAACAGACTTTTTTTTGTGCCTTACATCCTGATAGGAGAATGGACTATTGTAAAAAAATGCATGAACTTTTAAAACCGTCTGGAAAATTAGTTGGGGTGCTTTTTGCAAAGAATTTTGAACATGTTGGACCACCTTTCGGAGGGGAATTGGAACAATACAGAACCTTGTTCAGTAGCATATTTGATATTCGGAAACTTGAGAGTTGCTACAATTCTATCAATCCCAGAAAAGGAAATGAAATATTCATTTCATTGCAGAAAAATCAATAATGCAGGATATAATGCCCTTTAGTCAGTTTTTTATCAAAAAGTAAAACACCACATTCAAAAAAATCCAAACTAATGACAACGTCATGATGGGTCTTGATTCGATTCCATACAGCGTTCATTTCTTTGGACCAATGAATATCAGCTATGCAAATAATACTTGAAAATTTGATATGGGGGAGTATCAATTCAAAGTAGGATAAGGTAGCCTCGAAAGTATGCGTAGCATCCACTAATGCAAAATCAATGGTTTTACTTTGTTGAACAGCTTTTGCCAGTGTTATTTGAAGATTTCCAAATATATATTCCGTGTTTTCAGGTATAATGTTTTCCTGAGCTTTTTTCCAAAGGGCTAAAGAACCTTCAAATGTATATAATTGCCCCTTCACTTTTCTGGAAAGATACAGGGTGTTTAATCCTACACATGTACCCAATTCCAAAACAACTTCTGCGGGAGTTTGTGAAATGAAATATTGATATAACTGCGAAAATTTTCTTGAGCTGCTGCTATATTTTGTGATGGCGGAGGTCTTCCTCAAAGGTTTGTTCAATCTTTTTGATCCAGCACCAAAGTCATCAATTTCAAGGATTTCAGTATCCCTGAGGAGTTTCTCTCTTAATTTTTCCAAGTCCAGATCATTTTCTCTGGATTGCTGTATAAAGCCTAAAAGGCCATTATATAAATCAAAAACGAAAGGGGACTGAATGGCATATTGGTCTTCTTTTACAAACCAATATTTCAAATAAGCAAAAAGTGGATAGAGGTGTTTTTTCAAATTTAATTGTCAAAAATATCAGCTATCAGTTGAAATTCAGGTATTTTGACTTCAAGGTATTTCCCGTCAAAAAGTTTTTCCATAAAAAAAGAACCACGCATCTTTCCCAAACCGGATTTCAGGTTGCAACCGGATACATATTCATGCTTGTTTCCGGGTTCCAAAATCGGTTGCTGTCCGACAACTCCATCACCTTCAACGGTTTTAGCTAGATCACCGGCATCAAAAACCTCCCATTTCCTTCTCATCAGCTGTAAGGTGTGGGAACTGTTATTTTCTATATTTACCTTATAGGTAAAAACATAATGGTGCTGATGTGGGCTTGAGAATTCCGGCTGATAGGTAACTTCAACGGATACTTTTATTCCTTCAGTGATGGCTGTTACCATTGTTTTCTTAAGTTTGAACTTTTAGAGCACTAAAAGTAAATGATTATATTAAAAACACAACGAAATTCAGTATAAAAATGAATGTAAAAATAGAAGAAGGATGGAAAAAGCTCCTAGAGGAGGAATTTTCGAAACCATACTTCGTGGATTTAGTTGATTTTGTCAAAAAAGAATATAGCGAACAGATTGTTTTTCCAAAAGGAAAGGAAATATTCAATGCTTTTGAACATTGCCATTTAAGTAATTTAAAAGTAGTCATTTTGGGCCAAGACCCGTACCATGGTCCTGGACAGGCTCATGGATTGTCCTTTTCTGTGAGAGAAGGGGTGCCATTTCCCCCTAGTCTGCTTAATATCTTCAAGGAACTAAACAGGGATTTGGGCTTGTCGATGCCTGCAAACGGAGATTTGTGCAGATGGGCGGATCAGGGAGTTTTGTTGTTGAATGCTACTCTGACAGTAAGGGCCCACCAAGCCGGATCACACCAAAAAAAGGGTTGGGAGGAATTTACTGATGCAGTGATACGAAAAATTGCAACAGAAAAAAGCAATATTGTTTTTATGCTTTGGGGAGCTTACGCCCAAAAAAAAGCAGCATTTATTGATGAAAAAAGGCATCTTAAACTCCATGCACCGCATCCAAGTCCGCTTTCAGCCCACAGAGGTTTTTTAGGTTGCGGACATTTTTCACAGGCTAATGACTATTTGAGGGAATCTGGGTTGGAGGAGATTAAGTGGTAAGTGGTAAGAGAGAAGCGAGATGCGAGAGCCGAGATTTAAGACACTGAATCTGCACTGATTTTCAGGTACTAAAGGCATAAGGTCAGAAGAACTTCTCAATCCTATAATCTTATGTCTTAAGTCTTGTGTCTAATGTCTCGCTTCTCGCTTCTAATATCTCGCTTCTATCACCAAACTCCCCTTACTTTCATCTGAAGGGTGTAGACGGATCCCATTGCAGTGATAAACAAGGTTTTTCGTTCTATTCCCCCGAAGACCACATTAGAGGTCCATTTTTCATCAACCGGAATATGCGCTATCTGATCTCCTTTGGCATTGAAAACTGTGACTCCATTTCCTGTAAGATAAACATTGCCACGGTGGTCAATGGTCATACCATCAGATCCCATTTCCACAAAAAGTTGTTTATTGGTCAGGTACCCATCTTCTTCTATATTATACACATATGTTTTGTTGGCACCGATATCCGCTACATAAAGTTTCTTACCATCATAAGTGCCTACGATACCATTTGGCTTTACCAATGTCTCATCTACCCGGAATAACTGCACCCTGTCAGCTGAGAGGAAATACAAATGTTCGCCATTTTGCTGCATTTCGGGGTCTCTGTCCCAATAGGGTCTTTTGTATAGGGGGTCTGTGATATAAATGCCCCCGAAAGGAGATATCCAAAGATCATTTGGCCCATTCAGCTTTTTGCCTTGAAAGTTTTCTATAAGTACTTTCTTATTTCCTTTGTCATCAATGGACCATAACTGATTTTCCATGTCGGCACAGGCAATAAGGTTACCATCTTTGTCAAAATACAAGCCGTTAGATCTACCGGAGTCTTCCATAAAAACACTGATCTCATTTCTCGTCTCAGACCATTTGAGGATTTTATTATTGGGTTGGTCGGTAAAATAAACGTCTCCTATCCTTTGGACTGCGGGACCTTCGGTGAATGTAAATCCATCAGCTATCTTCTCCAATTGTGCCTTTTTGGCTACGATGGATTTTTTATCAATGATTTGAGCTTGAATAGCTAAAGGGCCTATAATGGCAATAATACTGAGATAAAGTATTTTTTTCATTGGTATTGGATTGTTACAATTAGTGAGTAAGAAATTCAGCCCAAAGGGGGAAATGGTCTGAAATCCTGTAAGAAAGCTGAGAGAGCGTATAATTCCTATTTTTAAGTACATTATTTCTAAAATCAACAATTCCACCGCGGGTATATTTCAAACAAATGTTATCTTCAAACCATGCAATTTGGTCATAAAATGAATAGGTTTTTTTAAATATTGTTCTGTCGAATTGCTGCATGTCATCAGGTACATAGAGACCGGATGAAATAAAGGCATCATAGGTGGGGTCTCCGGTTTTGACAATATTAAAATCCCCCAAAGTGATCAGACTATGACTCCAAGAGTTCAGGTCTTTGGCCCAGTCAGAAATCCAATCTGCAATGGCTTGGATTTCGGCGACTCTGTCCGGCGATTTTGTTCCAAATAAAACATGAAGCGTCAATAAAACAAAAGTTTTACCGGCGACCTGAAAACTTACTCCATAAGGGGTTCGGGCAAATTGTCTTTGTAGGGCATTGGGGTCAATAGCCCGGTTTTTTTCCAAAACATCATCGGGAATAACGATTTCACAGGCAAGACCTGATAGTTTCACCTTGCGGTTGTCAAAAATAAATGCCAGTCTTTCATTATTACCCTTGGAACCGGCCGTAACATCTGTGATCAAAAAACTCCAATCAGGCCCGAGTAACTTCATAGTTTCCCTTAAGGCTTTGATATTTCCTCTTACTTCCTGTACAGCAATGATGTCAAATCTTTTGATGATTTCAACAATGCACAAAAGAGAGTGTGCGTCTCTTTTTGGTGACTTATTTTCCGATGCTTCCCATTCCATGGTCAATCCGCCAAAAACCCTGATATTCCAGGTACAGATCAATACATTTTTATCCAGTTTTTTTGCCGGAATAAGATCATCCAGAAAAATTCCCAGTTCTTTGAGTTCAGCTTCAATTTCTTTTGGAGGGAAATGTAGGTTTATTTCCATATATAGTTTTAAAAGAGTGGATTAAATGGTTTGAAAACAATAAAGGCTTCTTATTTTTGATAATACCCAATTTAATCCTTTATGAGCACAAACACGAATAATGCGAAAACCTTTTTGGATAGATTTCTGGATTTTATAGAGAAAGCTGGAAATAAGCTACCGGATCCTGCGATATTGTTTTTGTTTTTGATGCTGATTACCTGGGTTTTATCAGCACTTTTGTCTCCTATAGATTTTGGGGCCATAGATCCCCGCTCCGGAGGGGAACTTAGGATTCAAAATCTCCTCACAGGATACCAGTTTGCTGCTTTTTTGGCCAATATGACAGGTATATTCATCAACTTTCCCCCATTGGGAGTGGTGCTTTTGGCCATGTTGGGTGTGGGAGTTGCAGAGCATTCAGGATTTATCAATGCCGGCTTGAAGTTTTTGTTGGGTGTTACGCCTAAAATGTTGCTTACTCCGATTTTGGTTTTGGTGGCCATTGTCAGCCATACTGCTGCAGATGCAGGCTACGTATTGGTAATTCCATTGGGCGGAGTAATTTTTTATGCCGCAGGAAGACATCCTTTGGCAGGAATTGCAGCAGCTTTTGCGGGAGTTTCGGGAGGATTCAGTGCCAACTTCATCCCGTCAGGCATTGATCCGCTCATTCAGAGTTTTACCCAATCTGCTGCTCAGATTTTGGATGCCGATATCCTTTTGAATCCTTTGAATAATATATTTTTTACAGGTCTTTCCAGTATTGTGGTTATAGCGGTGGTATGGTATCTCACGGACAAGGTCGTTGAGCCTAGACTGAACAGAAATGTGGAAGTGGATGAAAATATGGATGATATTCCCAAAATGGAAATCTTGAATTCGAAGGAGAGGAAAGCTTTTTGGTTTGCTTTTGCTACCATGATGGTCTCTTTTACTTTACTGCTGATATGGGCAATTCCCCACGATTCGGCTTTGAGAGATCCTTTTGGTGAAATTACTTCCAGGGACGCCCCTATGATGAAATCGATAGTTCCCTTGATATTTATTCTGTTTTGGATCCCCGGTTTGGTGTATGGCTTTGCTTCGGGTACTTATAAGTCCCTCAAAGACATCGTGCATTCTATGAGTAAAGCCATGGGCAGCATGTCTTATTATATAGTGATGGCTTTTTTCTGTGCTTTGTTTATTGATGCTTTTGGTAAATCCAATATTGGGGCCATGACTGCATTAAAAGGGGCTGATTTTCTTCGTGCTCTCAATTTGCCTGCTCAGATCACCATTGTCGGAATAGTACTGTTAACTGCTTTTGTTAATCTATTGGTGGGATCTGCTTCCGCCAAATGGGCCTTGATCAGCCCGATTTTTGTGCCTATGCTCATGCAATTGGGAATATCACCTGATTTGACACAAGCGGCTTATAGGGTTGGGGATTCAGTTTCCAATATCATCACACCTTTATTGCCCTATTTCCCTTTGATAGTGGTATTCTGTCAGCGCTACGTCAAATCAACTGGAATCGGGACCTTGGTTTCGATGATGATTCCTTACTCTTTGGTTTTGTTGGTATTATGGACACTCTTTCTTTTGCTTTATTGGACTTTGGGAATACCCTTGGGATTGCAGAGCACTTATGAGTATATCATGGTAGCTCCTGAGTGAGAATCCCAAAATCATGACCAATTTGATTTGATCAAATCGTTAAATTTCCGAAAGGGATTTTAAAAAAATTTAAAGGTTAAACCTATTTGGAATTCCGATATTGAATATATGGATTATTGATTTTTAATTATTTTAATAATTTTATTATTAATAACTGCTAATATTTCACTTTTTATTTCTTACAACTTGAATTGGCATTTAATAAATTTGGCAAAGAATGAATTAGGATGATAGCTGTTTGTAAACTCAAAAAGTTATTGAAAAAACCGCTCTTTATTTTTCATATGGTTTGCCATCCTCCAGGAGCTTTCCTAGGTAACAAAACTAATGAAGCATTGAAGTTCAGTGGATCAAAGTTCATCCGAATATAAATTACTGAGATGTTTCATTATCAGTGACTTTAAATCTAAATCGTCTAAGTATTAAATTTTAAGTTTAAAAGTTAACGCTATGAAAAGGAAATTTTGCTCTATGACAATCTTTATTGCATCTTTAATGCTTTTCACATCCTGCTTTACTTACACAGATATTTTGAAAAAAAGAGAAGTTCCTGATAATTATATTTTTACACCTAAGGATTTTGAAATTGGAAAGAAATATGAATTCTCTACCAAAGAAGGGATGGTTTTATTGTTAAGACTGAATGAATTGTCAGAGAAGGGCGTATATGGTTCAGGAACCTTGAAGACTATGAAAGGTGACTCTCAGCCAATTAAATCAGATAGCTATTTTTTGGGTTTTGAAGAAATGGATGAAGCAAAAAGATATAAGTTGAACCCTTGGTTAACGGCCCTTATACCTTCGGTGATTTTGGTAGGAGTAGGGATTTATGCCTCCAACAATCTAAATGTTGGATATACCTGGTAATGGGATTACAAATACCTCAAAAATGCCTCCGGATTATTCAAAAAGCTTTTCATGATCGTGAAATGTTCCGTTTCATCAAATCTCACTTTTTGTATAGTTTCCGAAAATTGAAAAATGGTGGCATTTGGCAAAGTCATCAAAATAGGGGAGTGGGTGGCAATGATAAACTGACAAGCATTATTTTCAGCCAGATTTTTGATCAAAGAAAAAAGCGCCAATTGCCGTTGTGGTGAAAGTGCCGCTTCAGGTTCATCAATCAGGTAAATACCTTCGGCTTGTAACCTACCTTGCAAAACCTTTAAAAAACCTTCACCATGGGACACTTGCGTCAAATCCCCATATTTTCTCAATAAGGCTTCTTTTTGACCATAAACCGCCCCAACAGCCAATTTCAATCCGGTCCCGCTCAGCCTTTTTTCAAAATCCACAATATCTCCTTTGAGTTCCCGGTCAAGGTTTTTCAACCTTTTGACAAAACCAAAATAATCCTCCGCCCTGAAGAAGAAGCCTCTATAAGCTTTGTTGGTCCATCTGGTCTTGATGCTTTCGCCGAATTCTTTGATTTCATTCAGTGTTTCATCTGACTCTAAATCACTGCTTCCAATGGCAGGGAGATTTAGCTTGATGGCCAAGGCTTTCAGCAGCGTTGATTTGCCCGAACCATTTTCTCCAACAAAGACCGTAATAGGACTTTCAAAACCTAAACCATGAAATTCCTGAAAAGCAGGTAAGGAAAACGGGAATTTGTCTTTGTTGCCGGAGGGAATGGATATGTCGTGGAGGTAGGACACTATTTGAGATTTTAGATTTGGGATTAGACATAAGATACAAGACACAAGACGTAAGACAAGAGATTTTTGAATCAAGAAACAAGGCCTATCCGGATGTAAATCGGGGAAACAAGAAGGGATTTCTGGATTTCGAAAGGCTCGTTTTGAATGACGATGCCTTTTCTGACCACTAACCTTATACTTGGTACTTTGTACTTAGTACTTAGTACTCAATCTTCAACCCTCTCCATCACCACCACCAATTTCTCCAATTCAGTAGAATAAGCCATTCTGCTGATGTTTTTGTATTTGGGAAAATTAATCTCACCTGCCTTGCGCCAAGTGTTTTCGTTGGCTTTTTTGATGAAAAGTTCATTGTCTTTGGCCATCAGGATCAGATTTTTATTGAGCCATATCAAATCCTCTGCTCCTGGTATGGTCAAACCATACTCTTGGTACTGCCTGTTTTCAAGGTCAAAACCCTTGATGGCCAAAGCTTTTTCCCCGGCGAT
>CAZLJT010000100.1:0-1229 GCA_964559905.1 uncultured Aquiflexum sp. | reverse complement strand
TACCGCCTATTCCGCAATTTTATTTGTGGTTTTGATGCTGGTTTTCGGCCTTTTTTTGATTGCCCTTCCTACATTTTCGTTGATGGTTAGAACATCAGATTTGCTGTAAGGGTAAACCAGTTTATTGGGTTGGCCAAGCACAAACATGGCGGCTTTGTTATCATACCAATCGTAATACCCCACCGGTTCAATATCATCATACAATAACTCAGGTTCCCCAAAATTGGTAGGATAAAGCCAAAGTCTTTGTTTGCCATCTTCTTCCACCGTCACAGCAGAAACATAAAGCCCGCAATCTGTAAGAGAAGGGGAGAATTCATTCAGATCAGCGGTTTTGGTCAGGTTGGTGAATTTGGCTGACTCAAAATTATAAATGATGATATCATGGTTTCCTTTTTCATCCGCAGCGGAAAATGCCATTTGAATATCATTGATAAATGCGGGTTGATTGTCATAAAGGGGCCTGTTTGTAATCAGGAATTCAGAACCTGCTGAGATAGTCAATTTACTGCCAGTGACTTTTACATCCACAGCTATCAAATCCGTGGAGATCTGAGTAAAAGCCATAATTGGTAAACAGGAAAAGGCTATAGCAATCAGTGATTTAATGGGTTTCATAAGTAATCATTTCAAATCAAAAACTAAATTACGAAATGAAGGTTAGAAAGGTGTGGAAAAATTGAGTTTATATACCGACAAGAATTTTAACAGCTTGAGAAATAGAGGGGATGAATTGGCCGATGAGGCGGTAAAAGCCCTGCTCAACAGGCCCGATTTATGTATTGCCATCAACAGTTGGATAAATTTGCCGGAAGAAAATGAGTTGATGCAATTTCCTGAACCAGTTCAGATTTTTTTCCAGGCATTTTTTCATAAACTTGAATTTATCCATCCCAACAAAGTAAAGATTGCGCAAGGCTTTTTTGACAAAGAATCAAATCTGTATTTGGCCTTATTGGGTTTTTATTCATTGCCCTATTGCTATGCTTTCGCAGATGGTGCCCAGGTTTTGATCCGGTCTAAAAGGATCATTGAGGATATCGGAAGAAGGCTTTCGGAAACAGCCCTTTTTTTATTGGATAGCTATAGACCGGGAACATTTGTAGGTAATGATCAGGCTTTATTGACCATTGCCAAGGTCCGTTTGATTCATGCTTTTAGCAGGTACTTTGTCAGTCATTATGCCAAAGATTGGCAATCTGAATGGGGAACGCCCATCAATCAGGAAG
>CAZLJT010000099.1:0-12253 GCA_964559905.1 uncultured Aquiflexum sp. | reverse complement strand
ATGCGCCAAACGATCCACTCTATCCATTTGGTTACGGTTTGAGTTATACCACTTTTGAATATGGTGGTCTGGAATTTAGCAGTACGGATTTGAAAGGAAATAGTAAACTTCAGGTAAGTATTGATTTAAAAAACACAGGGAAATATGATGGGGCAGAGGTGGTTCAATTGTATATCAGGGATTTGGTGGCCAGTATTACCCGGCCCGTCAAGGAACTGAAAGGGTTTCAGAAAGTTTTCTTGAAAGCAGGAGAATCAAAAACCATAACATTTGACATTTCCACAGAAGATTTGAAGTTCTACAATTATAATATTGATTTTGATTGGGAACCGGGCGAATTTGAAATCATGGTCGGAGGAAATTCCAGGGATTTGGTAAAAGGGAAGGTGAATTGGGTGAAGTGATTTGTCGGTCAAGAACCTTTGAGGTTTTTTCGGAAAATACTTTAAATCGAGCTTTTCCAGAATTAAATCTGGCAGTTTTTTTATACCCATTCGCAACTGAAATTGACTAGAACCTATTATTTTCCCTAAAAGAAAATAGTGAGTGGTGATTGTCTTATAAATCAAATATTGACGTTGATGAGGTGCAAAAGAGGCCCAAAGTCAATAAAGGATCACCCGATAAATTTCATCCAATAATTTTTCAGCCGCCTTGTGAATGGGACTTTGGGTCACAGTTCCCAAATTGATGGCCAGGAATACATACAGGTCTTTTTGAGGAAAGTAATAAAGTTGGCTTCCCGAACCCAATCCGCCACCACTATGACCTATTCCCGTAATTCCCTGAAATTCTGATATATTCAATCCCAAACCATAGACTGGTTTTCCATCTTGGTTCATTACCCAGTCCTGCATCATTTCCATTGTGCTTTCTGATAGTAATTTCCCTTCCATCAAGCTTTTCAAAAAAACAATTGCATCTTTAGGAGTGGTGATGATACCGTCATCCCCAATCATGGATACTACGTTGCTGTTTTGAAGAACAGATACATTTTCCAAAATGCCATTGCTGTGCCTGTCCCAATAACTGTTCACCAATTTGTTTCCGTAGGAATTTCCCTGTTCAATCCTGTAATAGGTATTTTTTAATCCCAATGGTTTGAAAATCCTTTCTTCCATATAGGTCTGATGGTTACCGGTAATCTGTTCTGCAATCAGTGCCAAAATCAGATAATTTGTATTTCTATAGGAATATTTGCTTCCAGGTTCAAAATCAGGTTTTTTGTCCCTGACATATTCCAGGTATTCTTCTGGCTGGAAAACCCTTTCAGTATTTTGCAATAAGCGGGTTACATAGGTGGGATCATAATTATACTCCGGGATTCCTGAAGTATGATTCAGCAACATCCGGAGGGTGATTCTATCACTATTAGGTATTCCCTCGGTCAAAGAAGCAGGGAGGTAATTTATGAATGCCTCATCCAAATTTAGTTTCCCTTCCTCGAAAAGTTGAAGTATGCTGACAGCCATATAGGTTTTGGCGATACTCTGTATGTAGTGAAGGTGACAGGTTTGCATCGAGATTTGTTTTTCGATTTTGGAATAGCCACTGCTGATTTCCCGGTATCCGTCTTCATCCCATATTGCTGACACTGCTCCCGGAATATTGGATTGGGTAAGCTTATCCAGAATAGGTTGTAATTCGGAAATTTTTGCCGGATCATCCAAATCATGGGCTTCATGACATAATTGTACTTCGAACCCTTGGCCTAGAGATGCCAAGGATAAAAGCCAGAACGAAATAGCTGTTAAAAAAAGTGGTTTCATTTGAAATTAGAGTTTAGCTATTATTGATTCTGTGATTATTAAGGATGAATTCTTCCGCCAACTTGAATTAGTGATTGCGGTACAAAAGGGATGTCTTGATTGTAGCCTTTTACAAGCATCATTTGGTAACCTAAAAATGGCGAGACAAACAAATTTTGAGAATAATTGTAATAGCCCATTCCAATTCCAAAAGGAATGGTTAACATTCCCTTTCCTTTTTTGCCTACAGATAACCATTTCCCCTCATTTTGGGTAAATGATTCCGTTGGCCTAAATCCTACCATATAACCGATACCTGCTTTTACTTCAGAATAGACGTTTCCTACAATCATAGGTCTCCAGGCAGATTGGGTAGAAAATAGGATTCCGTTTCCAATCGATTTGTTTCTGATCCAAATGACATCAATCTGTTGGCTCCAATTGTGCATACCGCTATGACTGACTTCAGTCCCAATCCCAAACCCGATATTTTTGAAATTGGATTTCAGATCTTTGAAAGGCATCGAAAGTGCGTGGAATTGTAGGGTAAGGACAATGGGGAAATTCCTGTAGTTTTTTTGGGATTCGGTTTGGGTGAATCCCTTGCCCCATACCAATAGGAAGCAAAAGGCAATGATCGTTGAGGTTGATTTCATGGCATTGTTTTTCCCCCAAACTTACGAGTATGGAATATTTCAACAGGTGAAAATTGATATGGAATCGGTGAACTGTTAGAGATTTCTCCTTGAAATGTACCTATTGCGGTAAAAACCAAGAGCGAAAAGCAGCTGCTTTAGCTCGACTAATGACCAAATTATTTAAAATATCCATTGGCTTATTTAGTTGGACCAACAGTTTCCCATTTTCAATTTTTTTAAAACCCTTGATCACTTGTCGGTGAGCAAGAACCTGTCTGTTGATTCTGAAAAAGCTGATTGAAGGAACCATCCTTTCAATTTTATCAAGCGAAAGATCCAGGTAATATTTTTTCCCTGAAATATCTTTAAGAATGACATATTCCAACTCAACCTCAAAAATCAATACCTCATCAAAGTTGATCAAAATGTTGTTTTTACCACTTTTAACGGCGAATCCTTCTTGAATGGATCGCTTAGATCCTGGAGAAGTTAAATTCTGTTGCCACTGCTTATAAAAATACATTCCGACATAAAAACCATTGATGACTATAAACCATATGCTGATGATCAATAAGTCTTGGGTGTAAAATTCCAATGGTGCCCATTCATTCTTTACAGTCAAACTGAGGAGCTCAGTGGTTAATGCTATAAAAAACAGACCTGAAAAAGTGGTAAGGGCAGTTTGTATCAAAATCCGCTTTAGCGGTTTTGGTGCGTATGGGATTAGCTTGTCAAGTTTAAGTATGAGCAACCTAACAATCCACCAAGCCAAATAACCCTGAGCAGTATCGATAAAAAAGCGTATCAGAAAAAATGAATTTAACTGAATATTAGAATAAGTAAGGTGAAAATTAATGGCACTGATTATTGGAATGGCGATCAAAAAAATCAACCAATCTGGATGATAATCATGTTTTTGAATATTGGCATTTTTTTTCTCCATTACCGGATTTTTGGAAATCAACTTCTATCAGGATATATTAATGACAAAATAAACAAATCTTATGCGCTTCACTTTCTGCTTATTGATATTTCTTTTTTGGGGTTTTAATTCCCATGGTCAAAATCAAAGCCTTCAAAGGCTTTTGGAAAGTGAGTTTATGGACTTCAAAGGGGACGTGGGGATATATGTTTACAACCTGAAGACCCATGAAGAAGTGGCCATCAATGCCGATACCATTTTCCCGACAGCCAGTATTGTGAAAGTCCCGATTTTGGTTGGCGTGATGGACAAAATTGAAAAGGGAGAATTGGAGTACCATCAAAAGTTGGTTTACAGGGATTCCATCAAATATGGAGGTTCCGGTCTGATGCAGTTTTTCCAGGACAGTGTGGAAACGGAACTGAGTGTATTGATGTCCTTGATGATCACTTATAGTGACAATACGACCTCTCTTTGGTGTCAGGCTTTGGCCGGTGGCGGGGAGATAATTAATGGAATTATGGAGGACTTGGGATTGGAAAATACCAGGGTCAATTCCAGAACTCCAGGTAGGGAGGAAATCTGGAAAGTCTACGGTTGGGGTCAGACCACACCAAGGGAAATGGCACAATTACTGGTAAAAATCAGAAAGGGAGAAGTTATCAGTCCGAAAGCTTCCGAACGCATATACCGTTTGATGTCAAATATTTTTTATGATGAGTATTCCTTATCTGCTGTCCCGCCATATGTACAGACGGCTTCTAAACAGGGAATGGTCAATGCCTCAAGATCGGAATTGGTGATGGTCAATGCCCCCAAAGGAGATTATGTCTTTTATATAGCTACCAAAAACAATGAAGACCAACGCTGGGAGGAGGACAATGCCGCCTATGAATTACAACGCAAGGTGAGCAAGATTTTGTGGGAGTGGTTTGAAGGAAATTGAAAGAGTTTGCAGAAGTTCTAGCAAATCATTCCAAAAAATACATCTTCATGCTCCCCCTGTTTTTCATTTCTATTTCCCCTCGGTATGTGCAAGGGAAGACGTCTTTTATTTCCTCATAGGTAGTTTCGGAAATATTGATTTTTCCTGGAAGTGAGGCGGATTCCATGCGTGAAGCTATGTTTACGGTATCCCCCCAGATATCATATTGCCACTTTTTGATCCCTACTATACCGGCAACCACAGGTCCTGTATGTAATCCGATTCGGATATCAAAATGAGGCATTCCATAGTCGGTTTTCTTTTTCTGCTCCACAAAGTCCAATATTTCCTTGGCTGCTTTGATGATTTTGACCAAATGGGTTTCATCAGGAAGTGGTAAACCGCCTGCACACATATAAGAGTCCCCGATGGTTTTTATTTTCTCAAGTCCATATTTAGTGATGATTTCATCGAATGCCTTGAAGTAAAAATCAATACTATTTACCAGTTTTTTGGACTCTACATCTTTAGCTAAAACGGAGAACTCCACAAAATCTGTAAATAAAACTGTGACCATATCGATTTTTACAGCCTCAACTTACCCATTCAGCTTCAGTTCTTTGGCAGTTTCAAAAGGTAAAATATTGAGAAGGAGTTTTTCTGATCGTTTTTTCTCAATCTGTATGTTTTTGTAATACCAATATAATGTTCCCAAAATATTGGCTCCCAGAAAAACTATGATAATCAACCCTATCATCACAATCCGCGTGTTTCTTTTGGCTTGATTGAGCATATCCACTTCCACCTGTTTTTGTGCAACTTCAAAATCTGTCCTTAGGTCAGCCATTTTCTGAATGGACATTAAATTATTGACGCTGTACCTGAAGGCAACATGGTTTTTATAGTATTTTAGGGATTCATCTGTATTTCCGGATTTTTCATATAGTTCTGAAATTTTGAGGTTGGCATTTGATATTTGCTCTTTGAGTCCATGGACTTCTGCCAATTGTAAACTTCTGATTGCGTATTCCATAGCAGTACTTTCATCACCTTTTACCAAATAGATATCGGACATGTACAGCAGATATTCACAAATCGAATAAAAATCTTCCAATTCTTCAAGAATGGTGATGGCTTCATTGATATTTTTTTCAGCAAGGTCCCGCTGTCCAATATTGGCATAAACCATACCGATATTGCCCAAACTATATGCCTTACCGGCCTGGTAATCCAACTTTTCGAATATGACGCTTGATTCCTTAAAGTAAGCATAAGCAGAATCAAACATGTCCCTATGTAGAAATTCATCCCCTGCATTCAATATATTTGATGCCAAGGCAATGGAATCATCAGATTGCCGCAAAGTCGAAATAGCTTTTCGGTAATAAAGCATGGCGTTGTTGTGATTATTGGAGACAGAATAAATATCTGCGATTGCACCGTAAGTGATGCCTTCTCTTTTCGATGAATTTGCATTTCCGGCAGCCTCTCCACTTTTGATATATGCTTCCAATGCTCCATCCAATTCCCCCATTTTTCTTTTATGAGTTCCTTTCAAAAAATAGCCACTTTGTTCAGACAAAGGATTGTTAAGTTGTTTTGAAAGCGAAATCAGCTCTTCCGCATATTTGATGGCTTGCTGAAGATCTTTCATTTCATTGAAAGACAAATCCTCAAGCAAACCTAATTTTTCGGAATCAGTCAGTAAACCTTTTTGGTATATTTTGGCAAGACTGTCTGCTACTTTTTGGTCTTGTGAAAAGGCCAAGTCTATAGAAAGCCAAAAAAAAACCAGAAATGAAAAAAAATGAGTCTTTTTGAAAATCATAAATCAAATGAAAGTCTAACCGAAATCTTGGGATCGAACATCCTGTTAGCGCTGGATCCGGTTTTGGTATAGGCAATGTCATAATCTTCTTCTGAGCCTCGGGGGATGTTAGGATCCACTGTTCCTTTCCAGTTTTTTGAACCACCCACCTGTTTTGGGCCTTCACTGAAAATATTAATTTCTGAATTATTGATGATGCCCGTGATTTCATTTACTCCAGAGTGAGGATGGATTATCCAGGTCACTGTGTCACCTGGGTCTACTTCAGTTTTTCCTTTATCTGAAAGTATTAGGCCACCGTTGGAATCAATTCCTTCAATAGTAATTGGATGATTTCGTATATTAGAATCATTTTAGACTTAAAAAACAGAGATAAATTACCAAAGCAATATAGGTATTAATCTCTATTTTTATTATTCAAACCGCTTAAAAATATTTATAAAAAACATAATTATGGATATTTTAGGGAATTCAAAGTCGGGATGTTTTAATAATTCAAATTCAATTCTCTTCTCAAAAATTCATCTTCAGATTTATTCTTGGTCCAATAATCCACGATTTTTAATCCCTTTCTTTTTGCTTTACTGATTTCTTTGGTTCCATCTGCTTTGGTTTGACTTTCTTCCCAACCCATAATCTGATAAGGAAACGCTTTTTCAAAATCAATCTTCAACACTCTGCTACCTGAACTGTAAGTTACCTCCAATTGACTGCGGTTGTTACTAACGTCGAGAATTCTGATAAAAGCCTCTTCTGTTTTGAATTTTTCATGCGTAAATCTCTGGTGAAGAAGTGAAGGTATCATATTGACACTTCCAATAGGGATTTGATTGGGATTGATTCTGATCAGATTCCAAAGCTCATCTTCTGTCCAACCTTTGAAGGAAAAGCTATCATCTCCTTCTTTTTCGAAATATGAAAAAATATTTCCCTGATAGCTGTCTTTGCTTTTGAGGTTGATTTGTGTAAAGGTATGCCCGCACCATTCCTGAGAACTTGCTGTCATCTTTAGACTATGCTTTTTTTCTTTAGTTGGCGTAAAGACAGAAAGCATCATATGATAAGGATATATTCCTGTCACAAAGTCCCGCGTTTGGTTCATTTTTATCACCGAAATCTTGTCAGTTCCTGCTTTTTCCGGTCGGTCCAGTTTGACATGGTTTTTTCTGGAAAATTCCTCCGTCACAAATATCAGAACTGCCTCGCCTGTTCTGGGTTCTCCATACCTGTATTGTGTAAGATCAAAACTGGATATTTCAGCTTTCCCCTGAAACCAGTATTTTCCCCAAACATCAAAGTCTATTTCCTTTCTCTGGGGTCCGGAACAGGAAGCCAAGAAGATGAGTGCCAATGAAAGAGATACAAAAGAAATACGCATACAATCTGGTTTTTTCCTAATTTAAGAAATCTTCGGATCAATCCGGAATTTTGTAGTATGCTTTTACTGCTTTGTAGTTTTTCAGGTTGACCGGGGCCATCCTTCCTGATGTTGGATTACCACCTGGAATAATAACATACCTGAAACTGGCATCACCGCCAATTGGACTTGGTGAGGTATTGTCCTCGTTTGAGATGGCAATCTGGATTTTACCTAGCTGGAGGTAATGGATGAGTCTCTGATTTTTAGTTTGTGTGATGGGTTGTGATATAGGAAGTGGTTGAACCATATCCGGGAAAAAGTCAAATTTTACATAAACCATCACTGTTCCCCTGTCGATTATTTGGGAAGTTATGTTTGAATCATCCACAGTAAAAATTTTTCTTATTTGGGTAAGAAAAAGGGTATTATTACTCCATTTGGTCTCCTCAAATGGGATCCAATCCGAATAAATGACATTCGCGGTACCCGTTTCTCCTTGAGGCCCCTGTTCTCCTTGTGGCCCAGTTGGCCCAACTTCTCCCTGAGGTCCAGTGGGTCCAGTCTCTCCCTGTGGTCCAGTGGGTCCAGTTTCTCCCTGTGGTCCAGTAGGTCCGGTTTCACCCTGTGGTCCTTGAGGTCCGATAGGTCCTGTCTCTCCCTGAGGTCCAGTAGGTCCCGTCTCTCCTTGAGGCCCGGTTTCTCCCTGTGTTCCCTGAGGCCCCTGTGGTCCTTGAGGCCCAGAAGGCCCTATCTCTCCACGAGGTCCAGTTTCGCCTCTCGGCCCTTGAGGTCCAGTTGGTCCTTGTGGACCGGTTTGTCCCTGTGGTCCTCTTGGCCCTATGGGTCCTTGAGGCCCGATTTCACCTTGAGGCCCTTGAGGTCCAGTTTCGCCTTGAGGCCCTGTTTCTCCCTGTGGACCTCTTGGTCCTGCGGGCCCTTGAGTTCCTTGAGGCCCTTCAGGACCTGTTTCACCCTGAGGTCCAGTTTCACCTTGAGGCCCTTGTTCTCCATCCTGTCCCGGCTCTCCTTGTTCTCCCTGTATACCTTGCTCTCCTTGAGGGCCTTGTTCTCCTCTTGGGCCTTGCACCACAATAGGATCTTGTGTTGGTTCTTCATCTTTTACGCAGGAATAAAGGATAAATAAAATTATTATAGACAAGGAAAACTTAAATAAAGATCTCATATCATTTTTATTGTTTAAAATAAAGATTGCGTTGAAAAATCAAGAAATTAATATAGACCTAAACTTTTAGACTAACCTTGTCTTTTTGTAAAAACAAATGATTCTTTTAATATCAATTTAAAAGCCCTACTCATAATTTAAATCACAATTCGGGGTGGATCCAAATTGGATTATTTAGTATCCAATAGTTTAAATCTTTCATAATTTATGTTTTCAGATACACAAAAAAAAATTTATTGTCTATAAATATGTTTTTGACAAAAAATACTTCCTTATTTTAAAATTTGTAAGACGGGTTATTCTGATAGATTAAACACCAGAAATTATTTTAGTAGATTAAAACTCCCTTAAAAAACAAAATATCTTCTTTAATGACTGCTATTCTTGACAATAAAGGAGAAGGTTTCAATCTTCCTGCCCTATTGGTCTTGAATTCCTCGACCATTCACTCCATGAACCAACATAGAGTTTGGGTATTTCCATGCCGGCATAAGCAACTGCCAGTAATGTATGGCAGGCCGTAACTCCCGAACCACAGTGGACAATGATTTTCTCAGCAGGTCTCCCTTCAAAAATTCCGGAATATTTTGATTTTAGTTGCTCTGGAGACAGAAAAAATCCATCCTTATCCAAGTTGGAGGCGAAAGGGATATTGACCGCTCCTGGGATATGCCCGGCAATCAGATCAATCGGTTCTTTTTCTCCCCTATACCTTTCATTTTCCCTAACATCTATTATCAGATGGTTCTTATCTCCTGACACTAGATCAATCTCATGGATATCAGCAAGGGGAAGCAACCAATTGACAACAGGATAATATGTTTTTTTAGGTACTTTCTCTTCTCCACTTTTCACTTGAAATCCAATTCTAATGGCAGCATCCATTCCGCCATCCAATACCTGTATTTTATCATGTCCAATAGCTTTAATCATCCACCAAAACCTGGCAGCGGCATTTGCACTGTTTTTATCATCATATGCAACGACATGGCTATCAGGTGAAATCCCAAGATTTTCCAGAAGCTTACAGAATTGTTGTGGATGCGGAAGAGGGTGTCTCCCCCCTTTTGCAAAATCATCTTTGATATCTGACAGATCTTTATTGAGATCTACATGCAAGGCTCCTGAAAGATGATTTTCCAAATATTTGGCTGATCCGTAGCTCGCATCTACAAGTATGATATTCTCATTATGAATTACATTCAGCAATTCACTTGGCTGGATAACTGGCGGAAGAGTTGTCATATTATAGCTGTTTTTAGTCTTTAAATATCTCAATAATTTGATTAAAAAAGAATCTGTTTAAATCTTAGTCTTGACAAGCAGAACAATAATCCATGCCTGATTCTTATTATTGTGTATCTTAATTTTCCGAAACTACCAAACTGCTAGCAATTCATTGAAAACATTTTTATTTTAGAAAAAAAACCAAAAGCAATTGAGAAATCTCATATCCTCCACCCGTACCCGTTTATTTCTACTCATATTTTTTGTTTCATTCAGAGCCCAGGCTCAAAAAGAACCTTTTACAGTTGCCGATGCCATTCAGGTAAAGACAATGGGAAGCCAAAGCCTCTCAGATGATGGAAAATACTTAGCTGGAATCATCAGTGATGGATCAGCACGCTTCAACACAGATCATTTCAGATTTCAGGATCCTTCCTATTTAAATGTGCTGCCGGGTGAATTTGTCATTATCCAAACTGAAACGGGAGAACAGTTGAAACCAAATCCCGGACTTTCAAGAGTAACTTCTGTTTCTTGGTCACCTACCAATAAGGAAATCGCTTTTTTGGAACAGAGGGAGGATAAACTTCATTTGATGATCTATGATATAGGCAGAAAAAGAAAAAGGGAAATTAAGATTTCAGGTAACCCGCTTTTGGCCAATGAAAGTCTGCTTTGGGCACCTGACGGAAAGTTCATTTATTTAAAAAGTAGAGAAGCTGACTGGTCAGCAAAAGCCACCCAACTTTATGAAGAGGCCACCAAAGGACCTATCGTTGTCTATGATGGTTCAGAACCTTTCCTCAAATGGGATAAAATCAGAAATACAAATGCACTGACGAATATTCTGAAAGCAAATCCTGTGAATGGAGATAGTGAGATGATTTTGCCCGAATCAATTTATTCCCAACTTAACATAACAGAAGACGGTACAAAGTTGATTTTCACAGAAAATTTCCCATTGAAAACTACTTATGTGCGAGATAAGGGTACAGCATATCAGGTCGCCTATATTGACCTTACCGCTGCCGATTCAGCAAAAATTATCTATAAAAGAAACGAAAAAAGAAGGAATTTTAACTGGTCTGAATCCAAAACAAACTATGCTTGGGTAGATTCAGGCTATGTTTTTGTGAGTAAATTGGGAAGTAATGATTCAATCAACCTGACTAAAGGAAAAGCCTTTGAAGATGAAGAAAAAAAGAAAGAAGTAAAATTCAATGTGCTTTCCTGGAGTCCAGATGAAAAAGGCCTACTATTGGGTTCTGATAAAGGATTTTGGTGGACAGATGCACAGGGTGAAAGCCTTGAGTTTATATATGGTTTCAAAGAGGAAAAGGAAAATAGACCGGAGTTTAACCTCGTCAAGTGGTCAGAGGATGGACGTTACATCTATTTCAGTTATTCAGCCAAAAAAGAATGGGAGAGAGGATTTGTGAAGTTGGACATCAATGAAAAAAAAATATCTGAAATCCTTTTGGACACTAAACTGTACACCGGAGTCCAATTTGCCAAAAATGGGGAAAAGGGAATTCTGAATCTGTCAGACGGTGACCTGCCGTCGGAGGTAGTGGCTGTTGATTTATCTTTTGCCAGTATGCAGCCTTTGACAGATATGAATCCCTGGATAAAAGACAAAAAACTGACAAAATCGGAATTGATCACCTATAGAAATGTGGATGGAAAAGAAATGAAAGGGATTCTTTATTATCCTGTAGACTATGAAGAAGGGAAAAAATATCCGCTTATCTGTGAAATTTATGAGGTTTTCTTCACCAATGGATTCAACAGAAACATGAATCTTTTTGCTAATCAGGGTTATTTTGGTTTGCGTCCTTCTGTTGATTTGGAAATGGGCTATCCGGGTGAGGCTTGGGTGAAAGGGATCACCTCTGCCATCAATAAACTGGTTGATGAAGGAAAGGTAGACAATGATAAAGTGGGAGTTCAGGGTGGAAGTTATGGAGGATATGCCACCTCGCTTTTGATTACACAGACAGACCGCTTTGCCGCTGCGATCAATATTTCAGGTAAAGTCAATATTATCAGTTTTCTTGGCGATAGCCCTAAAATCGGAACAAGGAACTATACTGCCGCTGAATACGGTCAGGATAGAATAGGAGGTTCTCTTTGGGATGAACCGCTCAAGTACTTTGCAACTACTGCGGTTCTTTATGCAGACAGGATCAAAACCCCGCACCTGATATTGACCGGGGAAGGAGATTGGAATGTAACGGGAGGAAATTCAAGAGAGCTTTATTATGCCATGAGGAGGTTGGGTAAAGATGTCACTTGGGTCAATTACCTTAACGGAGGCCATGGTGCAGGGGCTGCAAGCAATGAAAGTGATTTCCATGACCATTGGAAGCGGGTTTTTGATTTCTATGAAAAACACTTTAACAAGGAAAAAGAAAGTGAAAAA
>CAZLJT010000098.1:0-12319 GCA_964559905.1 uncultured Aquiflexum sp. | reverse complement strand
TCCACCATCATAAAATAAAAGGATGTCTTATCTTGATTTACTTCTATTCCTTCTACCGTACCTGAGATGCTCTTTTTCAATTGCCCTACCACATGAATGGATTTGTCATCTCCATTCATTTTCAAATCTTTGGCTGTTGCAAAACTTTCATAAGTACTTGCATCCCCAATCATTGACATGATGATAATTATGGCCACTCCAATGATTCCCAAACCAATAATATGTCCTTTTTTCATAATTATTTATTTCATTTTATCACTAGCAAAGGCTTTGAAATTAGCGCCTTCCTGAAGGTTAATCTTCCAATAGTTTTTCCAATTTACCTACCTTCTTGTCCGTAGCAATTACATAAACCAAAATTCCTGCAAAAACAATCCCGATTATTCCAACTAATACGTAAATTTTTCCTTCGGAGCGCATAACATCTGCCATTTCCACCCTAGAGTTTTGGTAATCATCTTCTGTAATAGCAATTTTCTCTTGGGCCATACCCTGAAGACTAATCAACAGAAACAAAACTATTAACCATTTTTTCATGATACTTGATTTATCAGTCTATCTTCAACTTTTCTTTCTATTCTCCTCATTCGGACTCTGACTGTTGCCATCCATGTACCCATCAAGGTCCATGCGATGATGGCCGGATAGAATACCATCCTTAATTTACTGTCAAGGTCGTAAGCATTAAATCCCGGATTGCCACCATTCCCAGGGTGCAGACTGTCTGTTAGCCTTGGCAATACAAATATCAAAGGTATAAATGCAGCAAAGGCAAAAATGTTATAAACTGCACCGATTCGGGCTCTTTGGTGAACATCCGTGAGTGAGTTTCGGAGAATGAGGTAGGCAAAGTACATCAACAAACCTATGGCCGAGGCATTCTGTTTTGGATCTCCGCTCCAATAATCTCCCCAGGTGAATTTGGCCCAAAGCATCCCTGTCACAATTCCCAACACACCGAACAAGATTGCTGCATTGGTAAATTCAATGGCCACATCGTCATTCTTCAGGTCATTTGTTCTCAGGAATTTGATGCTGTAAATGACTGAAACGACCAACATCAGGATCATACCAAACCACATGGTGACATGAAAATGTAATGCCCTGATGGTTTCATTTAGGATGGGTAATCGGGGAACATCAAGGAGAAGTCCTGCTGTGATGGTATATGCCAATAAGACGATAGTGAGGATTTTCCACCAGCTTTTTTTCATTGGTTCTGTTTAGGAATTATATGACAAATGTACTCCTAATATGGTAACAATTCAAAAGCTATTGGGCATTACAATATGGGGTATGGATTTTTTAAATATAAAAATGAATTTTATACTAGATCGACATATCCTAACAGGGTTTAAGGGTATTGATAGTATATTCTTACATTTAATAAAAACAATACTTTTTAAATATTTAAATACGTTATTTTCATAAGAAAGATTTAATATTTTGAAAAAAATAAAAAAATACAATTATAATTTTGTTTATATATGTTTTAATACTATTTTAATAAAATCTTGCTTTCAAATATTATAAAATATCGGATTGTAGGTATTAGGATATTTTTACTTTAATTATTTAATATTTATGGATTGTTTTATCGAAAATTTAGATTCAGGACAATTATTTCCTTTTGTTCAAAAATACATTTTGGTAAAGAAGTTAAATTCAATTCAAGAAAAACTATTAGACTTTAAAACAACGGGGAATGTATTTTTGGTATTTCTATATAAAGGTGCAATTACTTTAAAATATCAGAAAAAAGCCCAGTATCTTGAACCTGAATGCTATATTGTAGGCCAGGTTCATCGCGAACAGATTCAATTTTTTTTTCATGAGAAAACGGAGGTTATTCTAATTGAGCTCAATCCAGTCGCATTAAGTCATCTTGTAAAAGAATCATTGAATTCATATACGAATAAGGTTACTCCTATTAATTTACATGGGACGAAAGTATTATTTAAAGAAATTTCCGAAATGAATGACGTGAAATTGAAAATCAAACTGATAAGTGGTTTTTTAAAAGTACAACTTCCCGTTCAAAAAATAATTTCTGATAATGTTTTCAAACTTACCAAATGGATAGACAGACAAGATGAAAAAATTACGGTTGATCAAATTGCTGATTACCTACACTGCTGTGAAAGACAAGTTGAGCGTATTTTTCAAAAGAAAATTGGGGTCAGTCCAAAATTTTATTTAAAATGTGTTCAGATGAGGCAAATCATCAATATGGTTATGGATAAAGGAGATAGACCTCTCATTGATATTTTATTTGAAAAAGGACATTATGACGCCTCTCATTTCCACAAAGATTTTAAACGCGTCATGAAAATGACTCCAATTGAATTTTTTAATGAAGAAGTAACATTTGCCAAACAGATCATGAGACTTTAAATCTTTTGGAAAATTGTGATAGTGTCGGTTTTTTACAATTTTTTTGTATGTAAACTGCTTAAATTTAACTACTTAATTTTATAATCTTATGTTGATTTGAAATATTAATACGTTTTTAACTAGTTTTTCCATAACCATAAATTCTAACCATTATGAGAACCCTTTACAAAAACACCAGTGAATTTGGCCTTTCACTCTTCGAGGCCATTATTAGAAATTCAGAAAGTTTATTTCGGTTGGATCGGTACATCAAGGTACTGATCATGACAATGGCATTAATTTCCTTGTCTGCAGTGGATACATATGCGTCACATTTTCGATATGGAAATATCAGTTGGAAGCAAATTGATGCAAATACTGTTGAATTCCAGGTGGCTATGGTTTTTAGATCAAGTTATTTTGGTGGACTTCCCATTGGACAAACCTTTTCGCCAGATTTGACTTTTTTTCATGGAGATGGTACTTCAAGATCCATTCAACTTACTGTAACTTCTCGTTCTCCAAGTGAAGATTGGTCTTATGCAGAAGGAACATTCACAAGAACCTATGCAAATCCAAATGGAAATTATCTTGCATATTTTGAAAGTTGTTGTAGAATTGGTTCATTAATAAACAATAGTAATTCTTTTTATAGAGTTGAAACTCAAATTAATCTGGGAGCGGGAAACACATCACCTGTTTCAACATTACCTCCTATCATCAATTTACCAGTTGGCGTTTCAAATGCATCTTTTGTGATACCTGCTTCGGATCCTGATGGAGATGTTTTGACTTTCTCTCCTACTCCAAGCGCTCAAATGGGTTCAGGTTCAAGTAATCCAGCAGGATTTTCAGTAAATACAAATTCTGGGATAGCGTCTTTCAATACTGTTGGTAGATCAGTTGGTCAGCTATATAATGCATCTGTTACAATTAATGATAATAACGGAGCGCGTATAGCTGTTGATTTTTTGATGAGAATCGTAATTGCTTCCAATCCCCCAGTCTTTGTTGCTCCCACACCTGCAAGTGGGACGACATTTACAATTGATGTTGGAGAAGAGCTTCTATTTAACGTAAAAGCTCAAGACCCAGACCCAGCTGATATTGTCACATTGCAAGTCGTAGGGTTACCAGCTACAGCGACAATGGCTCCTGCTTTACCAACTTCTGGAGGGGTGGGTTTACCTGTTGAAAGTTCTTTCTCATGGACTCCAGCAAGTACAGGTACATTTATTATCAATTATACAGCTGAGGATAATAATGGCGCGCAAGCTACATCTTCTGTGACAATTGTAGTAAATGAAAAAGTTTGTGAAATAAGCCTTTCTGGTAGTTCCACTAATGTAACCTGCCCAGGCGGCAATGATGGTAGCATTACATTAACTCCAACAGGAGGTACCGCGCCACTTGAATATTCCATTGACAATGGGGTTACCTATCAGTCAAGCAATGAGTTCGAAGGTATTTCTGAAGGAAGCTATACAGCCATCGTGAAAGATGCCAATGATTGTACTTCGGAAACAACCGTGGAAGTTGGGCAGCAAAATGACCTGCCGGTGATAAACTCTTTCACGGGAGCACCAACTGAACCTATCAATATTTCAGGCGCAACAGTTAATTTCAGCGCTGAGGTCACCGATGATAATCTTACTCTTGCAGAATGGAATTGGGGTGATGGTGATACAAGTATAGAAAACGATCCTGGAAGTATCATAAATGGTTCACACACCTATCAACAGGCCGGTGTATATCCTGTCACTCTCACTATCACGGACGTGTGTGGAGAAACAGCTGCTGAAATCTACGAATTTGTGGTCGTTTATGATCCTAGTGGCGGATTTGTTACAGGAGGAGGCTGGTTCCACTCTCCTGCCGGAGCTTATGTGGACAATCTGGATGCCGAGGGAAAAGCCAATTTTGGATTTGTATCCAAATATAAAAGAGGTGCAAAAGTTCCGGATGGTCAGACTCAATTCCATGCCGAGAAATTCAATTTCCATAGTACAGTTTATGAATGGTTGGTAGTGGCAGGTCATCGTGCCCAGTACAAAGGAGAGGGTCTTGTAAATGGTAACATTGGATACGGCTTTATTCTTACTGTTGTCGATGGTGATAAAAAACCGTCAAAAGAAACAGATAAATTCAGGATAAAAATATGGGATCTAGCAACTGATCAAGTAGTTTATGACAATCAGATGAATGAGATTGATGAAGCGGAGGCAAGTACTGAAATTGGTGGCGGATCGATTGTCATTCATGATGGAGGAAAAGATAAATCTGCTAGGTTTGCCGACATGCAAATGGATACTTCTGAAATTTTCATCGCAAATGACCTCATGGAATCTGATATTATAGAAACAAGAGCTTATCCAAACCCTCTCTCAACTACTGGTCTTTGGATAGAAATCCCTGCTGCTGAATATCATCAAGTGGTAAGACCACAGATTTTTGATTTGAATGGAAAAATGATGACTAACACAATTTTCGAGGTGGAAGCAAATAAGAGTGCTAAGTATTTGTGGCAATTTGATCACCAGAATTGGAATTCCGGAGTTTATGTTCTTATCGTTAATACTCCAACAGGAATCCAAAAAGTCAAATTGATGAAATAAAGATCAGATCGAAATTTAATTGAAAAGCTGCTCTTCTTATGGGCAGCTTTTTTTATTAGATGACGTCAATGAAATATGGGTAGTTTATATCATTTAAAGATCAAAATTCAAGTATCTAATACTTTTGGTTATAGTTAATAGAGATTTTTAATTGCACATTTGCGGGAACCATTCCTTTTGGGAGCTTCTTAGCTTCTCCACAAATAAGGAAATAGAATATATCCTGTCGCTGCTATAATCGCATTGATGGCAAGGAGGGTTACAATTTTGTCCAAACTCACTGACCAGTCCAATCCGTCAATGGCATTTTTTGAAACACGGATGGTCATCAATAAAATCGGAATGATCACAGGAAAACTTAGAATTGCCATCAAGGTAGCATTGTTACTTGCCTTGGATGCAATTCCGGAAACCATGGTCAGACAAGCCGAAAAGCCTATAGCACCTAAAATGAGGTTCAAAATAAACAATCCCTGATCTGCCACAGGATTGCCAAGAATGATGCTGAATACCAAATATCCCAATAGTGCCAAAATTAGGGTCAAGATTGTATTATATATCATTTTAGATATGATGATGGACTCGGGTGAGGCGATCATATAATAATACAATTGCCTTCCCTGATGTTCCTGTACAAAGCTTTTGGCAACTGCATTGACTGCTGAAAACATAATAATGATCCAATATAAAGCATTCCATGTGGGTACACCGATATTACCCTGCTTCGCTCCTACACTGAGGTAGGTAATAAAAACTGCCGAGACCACATATAAAAGGATTCCGTTTATGGCGTATTTCTGACGCCATTCAAGGGTTATTTCTTTTTGGATCAGTACAGAGATTTCTTTGAGCATGGGGCAAATATAAAAAGTTTGCTGAATGATCTTGTCTCAAAATGTCATTGTAGAAAGAAGACTGTCTTTTCTTTCCTTGGCAATGGTTTGAGTACTCCAAGATTGACCTTAGCAAGATATTTTAAATGGTGAACCAATGTCTTTTCTGACGATTTGTAATTTCTTCCAACTTCCACTTGCTGTTTACCTTTAGGTATCAAATCACAATTTTCAATTTCTTTTAAAACTTTCACAGATGCTTTTGCCAACAATTCAGAGGTTTTTATGTCCACATGTACTAAACTGTCTTTTGGTTCTAATTCCGGGTAAACTTCAGCAAGAATATTCCCCCTGTCCACCCCTTTAGTGATGTAATGAATACAGCCGCCTAAATTCTCATAGTCTTTTTTGATATAAGCCCAAAATAAAGTGTTGTTTCCGCGGTAGTGTGGTGGTATCCCATAATGCACATTCATTGCTGCTATTTTTGGGATATCAAGTATTTTACCTCTCAAAAGAGGTGCATTACAGGTAAACAAAATGTCAGGTTGAAGAAATTTAATAAATTCTTCCCCTTTAGTAGAATTTATTTCAAAGAAAGGAATGCTCACTTTGGTGAAATTATGATCTTCAAGCTTGATGTGCTTTGTTTTTAGGCGGATCGATTCTTTATGTATTTTTTGAAAAAACCTGAGTCCGTTTTGATCTAAAAATGAATGTGATTTCACCTTTTTACTACCAAGCCCTTGATTTTCTTTTTTAAGTTTGATTCCAGCCCATTTTTGAGAATGGATAACCGTCACATCGCCAAAATTTTTAACAATTTCATGGACTACAATTTTTTCACTTGGTGTACATTGACTGATTATAACAATTTTCATCGGTTTAAAGCTTGAGTAAGAAAGACTAAAAAAGTCAAAAAAAGTTTCAATAGGCGGTATATTTTTATGACCAAAGTCATATTTTTATCAAATAGGTTGTCGGGAATTACCCTACAGGTCTGCCAAAATGACACCAATGTCTATTTGGAACAGCCCTTGATAGGACATTTTTACTACAAAATGTTATTTAACTTAAACTAACGATAGCTATGCAGGAAAAAGGTACCATCTCGATACATACCGAGAATATCTTCCCGATCATCAAGAAGTTTTTATACTCTGACAATGAGATTTTTCTCCGCGAACTGGTTTCCAACGCAGTGGATGCCACTCAAAAAATCAAAAGGTTGGCCACACTTGGTCAATACGCCGGAGAACTTGGTGACATCACCGTTGAAGTAGCCTTTGACAAGGACAAAAAAACCATCACCATTTCCGATAGAGGTCTGGGGATGACCGCTGAAGAAATCAAAAAGTACATCAATCAGATTGCTTTCTCAGGTGCGGCCGAGTTTGTGGAGAAATTCAAAGACGCCAAAGATGCCAATGAGATCATCGGTAAATTCGGTTTGGGTTTCTATTCAGCTTTTATGGTTGCGGACAAAGTCGAAATCAATACCCTTTCCTATCAGGAAGGTGCTGCAGCGGCCAAATGGACCTGTGACGGAAGCACCGAATTTGAAATCAGTGCCGGGGAAAGAAAAGAGCGTGGAACAGATGTCACACTTTTCATCAATGCCGATTCTGAGGAGTTTCTCGATAAATGGAAGCTTCAGGGAATTTTGGACAAATACTGCAAATTCCTGCCGGTTCCCATTAAGTTCGGTACAAAATCCGATAGCGTTGAGGATGGAGTCGATGATAAAGGTGAAAAGAAATGGAAATCTGTGGAGGTGGACAATATTATCAACACTACCTCCCCAATCTGGACCAAGTCTCCCAATGACCTGAAAGACGAGGATTACCTGGCTTTTTACAAGCAATTGTATCCAATGGGGGAAAATCCTTTATTCTGGATTCATTTGAATGTGGATTATCCGTTCAATTTGACCGGAGTCTTGTATTTTCCAAAAATCAAAAATGATTTTGAATTCCAGAAAAACAAGATCAAGCTATTCAGCCGTCAGGTATTTATTACCGATGAGGTAAAAGACATTGTTCCTGAATTCCTGATGTTGTTGCACGGGGTGATTGATTCACCGGATATTCCATTGAATGTGTCAAGGAGCTTCTTACAGGCTGATAGCAATGTAAAAAAGATCAACAGCTACATTACCAAAAAGGTAGCTGATAAATTGGGCGAGCTTTTCAAAAAAGACAGAAAAGCCTATGAGGAGAAATGGAATGATATCGGACTCTTTGTCAAATACGGAATGATCAGCGAGGATAAGTTTGCTGAAAAAGGCAAGGATTTCGCTCTGCTGAAAAACACAAAAGGGGAATACTATACGTTGCCTGAATACAAAGAAAAGGTAAAAGCCATTCAGACGGACAAAAACGAGCAGACTATCTATCTCTATGCTACCGATGTCAACAAGCAGGATGGATTTATCCAATCGGCCAACAAAAAGGATTATGATGTTTTGGTAATGGATTCACCGATTGACAGCCACTTTATACAACATCTTGAGGGCAAAGAAGAAAAAACCCAATTGAAGCGGGTAGATGCTGATGTTGCTGAAAAGCTGATCCAAAAAGAAGACACTTATGCCAACTTATTGACAGAAGAACAGTCTACCAAGGTCAAGGAAATCTTTGAAAAAGCTATCAACAACAAAAATTACACGGTAGAAGTTGAAGGATTAAGTCCTGAGGAAATGCCGGTCACCGTGACCATGGATGAGTTTATGCGCAGGATGAAGGACATGGCACAGATGGGAGGCGGCATGAGCTTCTACGGAGCAATGCCTGACCATTATAAAGTAGCCATCAACGGCAACCACCCTGTAATTGACAAACTTCTCAAGACCGAAGATGAAGCCGAAAAGGAGAAATTGGCCAAACAGTCATTTGATCTGGCCTTGTTGTCCCAAGGCATGCTGACAGGTAAGGACCTTACAGAGTTTGTGAAGAGGAGTGTTGAATTGATTTAAAACACTTGGGTCTACGACGGTGGATGCGATAGTTTAAAAACTTGAAGTCCGTGAAAAACCATTGAAGCTCGAATAAAGCTTCAATGGTTTTTTGTTTTTCAACCGGCCAGAATTTATTTTGAGCACTTATCATTGAAATTTTTCTTTTAATTGGTGTTTGTGCAAATGGATAAAGTAATTTTAATCATATTTCTGTTTTGTGTGTGCTGGGGTTGTAAACATAATCAAAAGGAACAAGTGCACGCAATTTCCGAGCGGCAGGAGAAATACTCAAATATCCTGATAGAAAAAGTTAGTTTGGAATTGGATTTTAATTCCTTTGTAGGATTTTTTGCTTACGGAAAGAATACCCTTTTTTATATTGATCAGCTTTATGCTCAGGTTCATACATTTGATCCGGAATTTAATAAAATTGGTGAATTCTTGGGAAAAGGTGATGGTCCGGACAGGCAAAATGTCATCAACGGCTTTATGCCATTTGTTGATGCACAGAGCCATATGATTGTAGGTGGCAATGAGACGGTATTGTTTGATTTGGATTTTTCCAGACAATCCAGTTATCCCATCAGGTGGGACTATTCTGACAACTATTCGGATATGGAAAATTTCCCAAAAGCTTCAATGATTGGACTTTATGAAATTGGCTGGCGGCCAAGAGGGACTAATTTATCTGTGTTGGTGGATATGGATAGTAAAGAAATGATTTTTCCGGTGGAAATGAGTCATCCAAAACTTAATGGGTTTTTACATAAAGAATATTATGAAAGTGTCCATACCATAGGGAAATACAATATGGACAGGAAGAAAATTTCCGCGGTTTTAGGACATCGTTCCCCGGTCTACCTTGATCATCCATTTATTCCTAATTTTGATTTTTTTTACCTCGAATCCGTTTCAGATTCAATATTGGTATCATTTGCAGTAGATCCAATGATCCATGTATTGGATGCAGATGGTAATCTTATTGGTAAGTTTGGATTTCCGGGTCAGGATTTTAAATCCAATTATCCTGCAACCTCCTCCATTGATGATGCTTTGGCTAACTTTGAAATTGATTTAAATAAGGCGGGGTTTTATGACCATATTTATTATGATAAAATGAGTGGCTATCTGTTTAGGTCATATTTTCCTGAAGGAAAAGGTAAAGGATATTCCAGAATCCAGGTATTTGAAAATCATAGTCTTATTGCCGATGTACAGGTCCCTGAGAGATTTAGAGTTATCGGCAATTCCGGCGATTGGTTTATTGCAGATGGGATTTTGGATGAAAAGGAGGAAGAAATGGCAGTTTATAAATTCGTATTGAAATGAAAAGGTTTTTGGAGCTTGTATTTTTTGTATTGCTTTTTCATAATGAAGTCTTGGGACAAATGCTTTTGGTCAAAGACCAAAATCAAAAACCAATACCCTATTTTACGGTGACCCAAGAAAATGGAAAGAAGATTTGGGTCGGAAATCAAAATGGTGAATTGTTGCTTTCTGAATTAGGGACACATATTTGTGGTCTCGAAATCCGACATGTGGGTTATGTCCCACAATCATATTGTGAAAATCCAGATGAACCCAAGCGTGATTTAATTGAAATTGTTTTGGAGGAAGGTATGATTGACTTGGAAGAAGTGCAGGTATCCAAAACTGATGAAGACAAAATCCTTAAAATCGCCATTCAGAACTTTAATTCGGCTTTGGGTAGTTTGTCCTATGCCAATGGTCAATACCTGGAAAAAACTGAAAAGGAAATCTTCCAATCTTTTGGCCTACTTAATTTTTACACACCCATCGACAGGACAAATAAAGTAAACCTTTTTAACTCAGGAAGATTTGGTTTTATACATGAACATATCAGGTTATTCAATTTTGATGAATCAGAAATTCCATATAAAACTCATTATAAATATTTTCAGGAGCTAATCAATGATGTTTTATGGGAGACCCTGAATGTTCACAACAAGTCATTTGAAGCCGTAGCTTCCAAAGTAGAAAACAATGTACTATCTATATATTATGAACACGTTGACAAACCCATCAAATTAACCATAGCAGAAACTGGACTGATCAAAGAAATACAAGTTGGGGAGCTGAGGACAAAATCTTCAAATGGTCATGAAATTGAATTGCTTGAACTGAAAATCAGATTTCTTCATTATAAAAACGATGCCTTTTTTAATGAAATTTCGCTAAAATCGAAGGCAAATGGATCATTGAGAGAAATGTTTCTCCTTCTTCATAGTTTCCCCGTAAATGTCACCTTGCCGCCCACCATGTCGTCAAAAAAGGATATTGATGCTTACTTCAGTGCTGTTTCAAGTCATAGCAGTTATCCGGATGTCTCTTGCGGGGAAACGTTTTTTGATCTCCCAAATACCAAGTTCTATTCGAATCAAATGGTCAGTAGGATAAATAGTCCAAATTTGGGGAAAAATTTTGCGGTTTGTTATGTCTACCATGAAAAAATGGATGATACTGATCCGCTGTCTAAAGATTATGTTAGGAAATCAAATGAATTTGCGATTCAACTTTTGCAGTCGTTAAAAGATGTTGACCTAACTTGGCAGTGAATTTTTTCTTCATCAATTTTCTTATCAGTTCACTTAATTGGTAAATGCCACCCTTTGCCATCCCGATTTTTCCCCTATTTTTGTACCTATGCTATCCAAAAAAACCAAATACGCTTTTCATGCCCTGACCTACCTCGGCAAGCATAGAGACCAAAAAACCGTTTTGATCCAAGACATTTCCGAGGAATATGGTATTTCCCATAAGTTTTTAGAAAACATATTACTTGAACTCAAAAAAGCCGGCATTCTGGGAAGCAAAAAAGGCAAAGGAGGAGGCTATTATCTGATCAAAGAACCCAAAGATGTGCCACTTTCCAAGGTAATCCGTTTGCTTGATGGGCCTATAGCTTTATTGCCATGTGTGAGCCTTAATTATTACGAACCTTGTGTGGAATGTAAAAGTGAAGCGAAATGCGGGCTAAACAAAGTCATGATTCAAGTGAGGGATGAGATGCTCAATGTGCTGGAAAACAAGTCTTTAGCAGATATTTTGGATAAAGAATAAAATTTTTTACTCATTTACCCTATAATATTTATAGGTTTTATATACTTTTGCTTTTGTGATTAATAAATAATGTATGATTTTAGATCAGCCTCTTAAAAAATGGTTTGTAAACAGCAAAGGTCAGGACACCAATGTCAAGAGTTTTGCCAAATCCATCTCCTGGAGAATAGTCGGTACGATTGACACCATGGTGATTTCATTTTTTGTGACAGGTCAATTGGTGATGGCACTGTCCATCGGTTCCATTGAGGTGGTCACCAAAATAGCCCTTTATTATCTCCATGAGCGTGCCTGGGAAGGTGCCACAAAAATTGAAAAAGATGAGCCTAAAAACGAATTTGCATAAGTTGAGTGAAAAAGTTGAGAAGCTAAGTCCTGCAGAGGCACTTGGCTTCTTGTCTGATCTCTTTCCCGGAAAAGTAGTCTTCTCTACATCATTGGGACAGGAAGATCAGGTGATT
>CAZLJT010000097.1:0-12450 GCA_964559905.1 uncultured Aquiflexum sp. | reverse complement strand
ACCTCTGATTTCAAAACTACCACTGGCAGATTTATCCCAGATCCCCTTATGCATGCCATGGCTTTTGTCATGAAAGCCTCTCATCAAAAATATGATTTCTGCTATTGCCATTTCCACTACCGAACGGGTATTGCTGAATGGTGCGTTGAATACGGCAATACCTTTCTCAGTGCAGGTTTCCAGATCAATCTGATTGGTTCCGATGCAGAATGCCCCGATAGATATCAATCTGTTGGCATTTTCCAAGACCTTTTTGGTCACATTGGTTTTGGATCGAATGCCAAGTACAGAAACATTTTTGATTTTTTCCGCCAATTCATCCTCAGATAGGGCAGAAGAAATAACCTCTACATTGTATCCTTCATGGTTCATCAGTTCTATCCCAATAGGGTGAACATTTTCAAGAAGCAATACATTTATTCGGCTTTTTGGGTAAGAGAATTTCTTGTTCATTTTATTCACGTAAAGGATTTCATCAAGACTTGGTGCGATGTGGTCGGCTTTGGAAGTTACTTTGGGTCTGCTTACGTTTTCGGTGAAAGCATAAAACTTATTTGCCATGCCGGAGGCTTTGATCTCATAATCTGTATATCCATCTCCGATGACATAGATTTCACCTTCCAGGTTCAGATTTTTGATGGTTTCCGGTTTCCCGCCATTTTTTGATAGGATATTTTCCCGGTTGAAATCTACAATTTTTCCGGATTTATCGTACACAAATTCATTGGCAAAAACATTTTCAGCCTTGATTCCATATTCGCCCACAATTGGCGTGATAAAATCCTTGAATCCGTTGGATATAATGATGATGTTGTCAGCATTTTCCTCAAAAAACTCCTTGTTTCGCTGAAATGATTTGGAGACTTTGTTTTTCAATGCTACAATCAATTCACTGATCTGAGGCTTGGTAGCTTCTAGGATGTTCAGCCTCCTTTCTAAACTTTCCCGGAAATTGAGACTCCCTTCCATACCCATATCGGTAATATCCTTGATAGCCTGTAATTTTCTTGCACGATCCGGATCATTTGATAGGCTGATTTCACCTAGTACATCTAAAGCTTCTACTTGTGTGAATGTGCTGTCAAAGTCTATGATAAATTTCTTGCTATTGGGCATTACTGTTATGAAGTTTTTACAATATCTCCTCAAAATTAGAATATTATTAAAAAAGAATGCTTTTTCTTACGTAAAATACTTTGTGACTTTTGGTACTATTTTAAGGAAATCGATTGAAAAGGATTTAATCGCGTTTATCAAATCAGTCTTTCGCCTGTCAACTCATTGACCAACCATTTGATTTCAAGATTTGTATCATATTCTGAATCAAGAACGAATTTTTCTTTGTCCAAAAGAAATCTATAAATGTACCAATCAGTCTTTGGGGTAGGGATATTTAATATCTGATCAAATGAAATCCACTCCAACGTGCCTTCCTTACAATCCGGAGGTGGTATTTTGTCGATTTCGGCCAAGTATATATAGCTGATCCAATTATAGTTGGCAGGTGAGGTTTCAGTCAGGATGCCACAAAAATCCATAGTTTCGATCAAGATTCCTGTTTCTTCCATTGTTTCCCTGACAGCTCCGGCCTGAGGTGTTTCAAATGGATCTAATTTACCGCCGATAGGGGTATAAAGGTCTTTATTCGGTTCCTTAAGACGCTTCAAGAGCAAAAAGTCATCTCCATTTTTCAGCACACAGATGGTAGCTGCTGTTTTAATTCCAAGTGGTATGGTGCTCATCTATCCAATAATTTTTTGAATAACTCGATAAACTGTCCGACATGAATCCCATCCATCAGGGCATGGTGTACGTGGATGGATACAGGCATAGATTTAATTCCTCTGGATTCAGTAACTTTTCCAAATGAAATCTTCGGACATGAATCCGGAAAAGAATAAGATCTGGCATGTGATATAGCCGAAAAATCAATCCATGGTAAAGAGGAGAAATGGATTACATTTTCTCCCGAACCTGCTGGGTTGAGACCGGTGCTGCTTCTCACCCTTTCTATTTCAATTTTGGCATGTTTCTCAAAATCCATGAACTCCTCATGGTAATCCATGTAAGAAAATCCAAAGGTACCATTCTCCCTGTTGATGGTGGGTGAGGCGTTGATTTTGTCATAAAGGAGAACTTTTCCGTCATTAATTCTAAATCTGAATGGTTCCGTTGAATTTGCAGCTTTAAGTGCTGCATGAAGATAATAAAGAAAAAATGAACTTTCTGTAGTTTTGGCATTTTGATAGGCTTGGGTACAATCCACCTTAACGGTCACTCCAAAAAACGGCTCTTCAAATTTATGGAAAAATAAAAAGTGGTCTTTTCTGGACCACTTTTCAATATCAAGAATCTTAAACATAGGTAAGGTTTTATTTGATAGACTTGATCAATCTTTCATTTAGTCCCACATAATCAGGATTCTTTGCTTCTCTTGCCATTTCCATAGATTTTGTGGCACTGTCAATCGCTTCTTTCTTCAGTCCCAAAGCCAGTTCAATTTTAGCTTTCAGATGCATTGTCCAATACTTTGGATCATCATTTACTGACTTGGTGATCCATTCGTAAGCCTTTGGCATATCCTTGTTATTGGTGAAATAGTAATTGGCTGCCTGATAGTATAAACCTGGATTTTGAGGTTCTTGGTCAATTACCAATTCTTTGATTTGTTGCATTACTATACTATCCACTTCTGTTTCAATCCTAAATTTAACCCTTGTATTCTCCCATTTGATGGCTACAGAAGTTCCGGTATCAGAAATGTCTACAAAATTGATTTCCATGGTTTCATATTTTTGACCTGTTTTTCCAGGCTTTACTTTAAACCGCAGTACGTCATCAGAAGGTTCATAGCCCACAGCTCCCCAAAGCTTAGTGTTTGATGATAGGATTATGGTCCATTCGGACTTTCCTGGAATTGAGTACAAGGCATAAGAACCTTCAGGAACATCATTTCCTTCAATTTTTACATTGGTTTTAAAAGTAATTATTGTAGCTGCATTCGCCCCGGTTCTCCATACTTCACCATAAGGCACCAATTCCCCGAATATTTTCCTTCCTTTCATGCTAGGACGGCTATATTCTATGCTAACATCGGTTAGTCCAATTTTTTGACTTATTGAAGCGGCCGGACTTGCTTGTGGCATTTGTATTTGTTGGGCGGCCAATTCTGAGAAAAATAGACCTAAAAATATCAATTGCAATAATATAGATTTGCTTTTCATTTTAATGTATGTTAATTTAGTTGAATTAGTTCAATCAGCTTCAAAGATAACAAATTAATCAAAATCAAATATCGAAAAAAATAAGTAAATAGAGGCCTGGAAAAATTTAAAGAGAATGTGACCTCTTGTAGAAAATTATGTTTTTTAATTCTTGATTTTAAAATTATTTATAGGAGTTTTAAATTTAAATTGTTTGTGATGGGTATTGCTATTATTTCTCCTGGGAGGGAGGTGAAAAAATGGAAGGAAAATTTCAATGTTCTTGACAAATCTATTACAGTTCAAGTCTACCCCGAAATACATGATAAAGAAGATGTTGAAGCAGTTTTGTTATGGCAGCACCCTAAAGGAATTTTAAGTCAGTTTCCAAATCTTAAGTTAATCTGCTCTATGGGAGCTGGTGTGGATCATATACTCAGCGACAATAGTATACCCTCTCATATTCCTATTGTTAGGATAGTAGATGAAAAGCTTACCTTCTCTATGACCAATTATGCGTTAATGGGTATTCTGAATTATCACCGTCAGATTTTTAGGTATCAGCTCAACCAAGAAAAGAAAATATGGGATATGAGCAATCCCGAGATTGATATCCATGTAGGGGTAATGGGGGTAGGGGCACTTGGTGGTGATTTGGTAGACAAGCTTGTCTTTATGGGTATTCCGGTTTCCGGCTATGGGAATAGTCCAAAATCCGATTTAAATTATCCGTATTACTATGGGGATCAGCTTGATGATTTTTTGGACAAAGTTAATCTGATTGTCTGTATGCTTCCTTTAACTCCACAAACAGAGAATATTTTGAATATAAGTTTTTTTGAAAATTGTAAAAAAGGAACCTATCTTATCAATGTTGCGAGAGGTAGGCATTTGGTAGAAGAAGATTTACTTGAAGCTTTAGATAAAGGATATCTTTCAGGGGCTCTTCTTGATGTTTACAGAAAAGAACCCTTACCTAAAGAGCATCCTTTCTGGGAAAGAAAAGGAATAACCCTTACCCCACATATTGCCAGTGTAACTAATCCAGATGCGGCAGCACCACAGATTATTGAAAATTATAAAAGATTAAAAAACAATCAACCTTTAAAGAACCAAATTAATCTAACTCTTGGATATTAAAAAGTGAACTTATGAACACTACTTTTAGAATTGTTTGCCCAACCGATTTCTCGGAATGTTCTTTAAATGCCATAGAATACGCCGCCAAATTAGGTGAAATGTATCAATCGGAGCTTTATCTTTTTCATGTTCCAGATGCCGAGGATTATAAAAAGCTATCAGTCAGAGATCTACACTCTGGAGGCCAATATTCATTTATAAAAAAGAAATTGGACAGTCTTGTAGAAATAGTAGCTAATGAAAGTATTCCAAATGGATTGAAATCCTGCAAGGGTGAGTTTAAAGAAGGAAAGACTGTGAGCACTATTTTGGATTTTGTAAGGGATGTGAAAGCAAATCTAATCGTCATAGGTACCGAAGGTGTCAATGATTTCAAAAAAAACTATGTAGGAACCAGGTCTAGTAAGATAGTCGAAAAATCGGAAATAGATGTTTTAGTGATACCAAGAAAAGTTTTTTTTAAGCCCCCCAAAAAATTCGTTTATGCAACGGACTATGTTGAAGAAGACAAGTTGGCCATACAGAAAGTCGTTGAAATGGCGTCATTTTGGGGAAGTGAAATTGATATAGTTCATGTCAGTACAAAGGTAAAAGCAATCGATAAATCCTTACATATGACTATGATAGAGGAAATCAAACCTTTTATAAAGTATTCCAAAATTAATTTTGTTTTAAAATCCTACAGAGATGAACCAGGCTTGGGACTGGAAAATTATCTCATTATTTCAAAGGGAGATATGCTGGTAACGTTAAGTAAAAAGAAATCCTGGTTTCAACAGGTGTTTACCAATAATTTATCAAGAAAGATGTCATATTTTATAAATAAACCTCTATTTGTGATCAAAAACCTTGCATAACATTCAATAAGCGTTGGAAAATAGGTTGGACTATTTTTTTGTAGGTTCTAATAAAATCATTTTTTTATTAGGACTCACTCTTTATTAGGATTCACTCTATTTTTTATAAAGCTGTACTTTTTTATTTACAAACCTGAAAATGTAAAAAGATACAGCCCCACTTAAAATACCTACAATTGCACCTGCTATCACATCACCGGGATAATGAACACCTAAATAGATTCTGGTGTACGAAAATAAAACTGCCCATAGAAAAAGCCACCTTACAGCGAGATACTTATGGGAAATACCTAAGGTCATGATAGTGGCAATCCCAAAGCTGTTAGCAGCATGTGAAGAGGCAAAGCTATATCCTCCACTACAGTTTCCGTAATGATGGATGAGCCCTTCCAAACTGGCATCTCTACAAGGCCGCAGCCTTTCGAAGTAAGGTTTCATCAGAGCTGATGTAGTTTTATCCGCCAATAAAATGGTCAACCCAACTGCCAGAAAAATCCACCAACTGTTTGTTCCATAAGTTTTTATGATCAGATAGGATAACAGAATATACATTGGTATCCATGGCAAGGTTTGGGTAAACTGATATACAATTGGATCAAAAAAGTCGGAATGAAAGCTATTCAGAAATAAAAACAGGCGCTGATCGAGATCACTAATTTTTTCAAGCATTGTTTCGGTTTTCAAATGACTATTTTTTCAATTCATCTTGGTCCAGTCTATATCTTTTTTTAGGTATTCAAGAGTCTGGGCTTCCCTGGAACCCACCTCGGGTTGATTCATATATTCCCATTGGGCTGTTGGAGGCATACTCATCAGAATACTTTCTGTCCTGCCATTTGTGTCCAAACCGAATTTTGTTCCTGCATCCCAAACCAAATTGAATTCCACATAACGTCCCCGGCGAAGATATTGCCATTTCTTTTCATTTTCCCCATAAGGCAGAGATTGGTTTTTGGTCATTAAATGTCTGTAAATCTCAGGAAACAAGTAGCCTATTGATTTGACAAATTCAAAAATTTCGGCCATTTGAATAGGATCTTCACTGAATAACCTATCGAAAAATATCCCACCGATTCCCCTTGTTTCATTCCTGTGTTTAATAAAAAAATAGTCATCTGCCCATTTTTTAAATTTCGGATAGTAATCAGGATTGAAACGATCACAAGTTTCCTTTACCATCTGATGGAAATAAACTGCATCATCAAGATTTATATAATGAGGAGTCAGATCTATCCCGCCCCCAAACCATTTGACACCATTACTCATTTCAAAATAACGGATGTTCATATGGATAATAGGTACCATTGGACTTTCGGGATGGATTACAATGGATACTCCCGTGGCGTAAAAATCAGCTTTTTCTAGTTGAAGTTTGTTCAGTATTTTTTCTGGGGTCGGACCTTCTACTGCGGAGAATGCAACTCCTCCTTTTTCAATAACATTACCGTTTTGAATAATTCTTGTCCTTCCGCCGCCACCTTCAGATCGCGTCCATTTGTCCTCTTTGAATTTTGATTTTCCGTCCCCAGCCTCAAGTTCTTTGCAAATATGGTCTTGAATAGCCATGAAATCTTGGGCAATTGTAATTTTATCCATTGTTTTTTTCTGTAAAAAAAGCAGATTGAAATTGTTCTTTTTAGTCTTCGGTTTCCAAAGATTCCAATACATCTGCCAATTCGTCGAAATCCTTCAAGCCCGGCTTGATTTCATTTCCTCCTTCCAAGGATATCCCTTTAATACCTGTTTGCTCAACAATTTGAATCACATTATCAGCCTGAAAACCAAACCCCAATAATACCTCACACTGGGCTGAAAGTTCTTTGATCTGATCAACAACACCTTTGTTCAATTTTAAAGTTTCGGAACTTAAAAGAAGGATTACATTAAAATTTCTATAAGAATCTGCTTTTTTGATGAGTTGAACCAAGTCCTCAAGATCCTCCAATTTTTGTTTGAGAATCAGCCTGTATTTGGTATTGACCAACATTTTTAAATAAAACTCTTCCTGAATTTCCATATATTGGATTTCGGGGTATTCCTGTAAAATCTCTAGAATTCTATCCGGATGCGTATGTGTAAATTCACCAACGAATTCAAGACCGGATAACCAACCTGTGATTTCACTGAATTTTGTTGGGGAAACAAAGTTTTTATCATTCTCTTCCAGGCTGAATCCCATCAGATTTACCTGCATTCCAGAGCAGTATCTGGCATCTGACAAGTTGTTGATTGATGAGACTTTGACGAAAGTTTTTAAAGCCATTTTAAGAAGTTTGTTTTTTTATGGCCGCTAAGTTAAAGGATTTCAACATAAAATTGTATTTTTGATCCTGCTATACTTTATCATATGCGCAGCTTACACCCAATTATAATTATACTTCTCGTATTTTTACTTTTTTCCTGCGGGGAAACTGAAAATCCCAAGACCGATTTTGGCTTGGATTATCAGCCATTGGAAATTGGACTATACTGGGAATATGAAGTCAATGAGATCATAGTATTCGGAGAAGGAGACGAGGAATTAAGTGATTATTTCCTGAGAGATAGAATAGAATACAGCTATATCAATGCAGAAGGAGAACCGGTTTTTGTTTTGAAAAGAGAAAAATCAGCGGACAGAACTGATTGGATAGCAATAGGGAATTATTCACTGCAGCAAAGTGATTTTTCTCTGATTAGAAATTTTGAGAATAGAAGAACTGTAAATCTTGTATTTCCTCCTGAACTGGATAAAGCATGGGATTCACAGGTTCTTAATGCCGAAAAAGAAGATGAATTCAGAATTGAATTTATGGGTACGATTACGGTAGGAGAGCAATCTTTCAGTAGGTCTATTCGGGTTTTGCAGGAAGAGGATGATGATGAAATCACTTTCAGGGACAATCGATACGAAGTTTTTTCCAAAGGCATAGGCCTTATTGAACAATATTATGAAGTTTTTACTTATTGTTCGAGGAACGATTGCCTTGGACAGAAGTTGATTGATTCAGGACGTTTCACGCATATGAAAATCCTCACCTATGGGAAACTCTAGAAATTTACTTTTCTTAACCCTCTTAATAGGGTTAAATTTTTCTGTTTTTGGCCAAAACAGATATGCTGTGCATTTTGAATACAAACCTCAGGAAAGTTATTCTTTAAGTAATCCCTCAGAATTTTTGACTCAAAAGTCAATTTTGAGAAGAGAAAGGCAGCAAATTCCTTTGGATAGTCTTGATCTTCCGGTGTCTCAAAAATACCTCAGACAATTGGAATCAAGGGTAAATATGATTTTTTACAGTTCTCATTGGCTGAATGCAGCAATAGTCAGTGCCGATCCTGACAATATTGCATCCATTTCGGAACTTCCCTTTGTGAAGGAAGTCATTTTAATTGCTCCGGGAGATTTTTCCCAAAGAAATTTAGATTTTAATACCAGTGGAAAAACCGGATTAAATTCTAAAAACATCAAAAAGTCAAGTAAATCAGAATCCTCTTTTGATTTTCAAAATCAATTATTGGGTATTCAGGAAATGCATGAGGCGGGATTTAAAGGCAAAGGAGTTACAATAGCGGTTTTTGATGCCGGTTTTCCGGGAGTGGATAAAATCGGGGCATTTTCACATTTATTTGATAACAACCAACTGATTGGTACAAAAGATTTTGTCCATGTGGGTAATAATAATGTATTCAGCAAACATCAGCATGGAACTAATGTATTATCTTTAATAGCTTCCAATCAGGAAGGTTTGCTTATTGCCGGAGCTCCTGAATCTGACTTTATTCTATGTATCACAGAAGATGTCCCAAATGAATATAGGATTGAAGAGTATAATTGGGTTAAAGCAGCAGAATATGCAGATAGTCTTGGGGTAGACATTATAAATAGCTCTGTGGGCTATTGGGATTTTGATGATCCAAGCATGAATTACACCATTGAGGATTTGGACGGTGAAACAGCTGTGGTGACCAAAGGCGCAACAATAGCAGGAAACAAGGGCATTTTGATAGTGACCAGTGCAGGCAATTATGGTTCGAGAGGAATTTCTTCACTTACTGTACCAGCAGATGCAAAAGGGATTTTAGCAATAGGTTCGGTCGATGATAATTTTGGTTGGTCAATATTCAGTTCCCAAGGACCAACAACAGATGGTCGGGTAAAACCTGAAGTTTCTGCATTTGGGGATAGGGTATGGCTATTAAATTCAAACGGGACATTGATAAGGTCAAGTGGTACTTCATTTTCTTCTCCTCAAATCGCCGCCCTTGCTGCGGGGATTTGGCAAGGTAGGCCCGAATGGACAAAAGATGAGTTACTGAAGAATATTTTGAGGAGCGCTTCTCAAACTGAAAATCCTGACAATCTTTTGGGATTTGGCATCCCGGATTTTAAAAGAGCCTATTTTGGTGATATTTTGAGCACTACAGTTATTGATTTGGAGGATAATTGGAAAATTTACCCTAATCCCGTTTATGGGTCTGAGCTTTATTTGAATTTTGGAAACCAGTTGGTCAGTGAATTATCCATTATAGACATGCATGGTAATCTGGTGAAAAAAGGAACCATAAGCAGACAATCAGTCCAAAAACCTTTTGAGGTGTCTTTGCCATTGATTAGTTCTGGCATATATGTGGTTCAAATGCAGTCGGGTAAGTATATCAAAAGGACAAAATTGATGAAAAGGTAGGTGGCAAAATGGATTTTTGTTTCCTTTGCACTTCCAAATTATATATCTACACTGTTTATGTCTGTTCAGATTTCTCCCTCAGTTCTTGCTTCCGATTTTGCCAATCTTCAAAGTGAAATAGAAATGCTGAATGCCTCCGAGGCAGATTTTATTCATGTGGATATTATGGATGGAGTTTTTGTTCCTAACATTTCGTTTGGAATACCAGTGACAAAAGCCATAAACAAGCATGCCAAAAAACCATTGGACGTTCATTTGATGATCGTTAATCCTGATCTATATCTTGAGTCATTTAAGAAAGCAGGAGCCTATAACATCTCGGTTCATATTGAGGCATGCAATCATCTCCATAGAACCCTTCAAGCCATCAAAGATTTGGGTTGCAAAGCAGGAGTAGCGATTAATCCCCATACTTCTATCAATTTGCTTGAAGATGTTATCAAAGATTTGGATCTGGTATGTGTAATGTCAGTCAATCCGGGTTTTGGTGGTCAGAAATTCATAGAAAACACCTTCAATAAAGTACGTGCACTTAAAGCTTTGATAGAAAAAAAAGGATCAGAGGCACTTATTGAAATTGACGGAGGAGTAAACCAAAAAAATGCCTCATTATTGATAGAGGCCGGTGCAGATATCTTGGTAGCAGGTAATTTTGTTTTTTCAGCTGAAAACCCGATTGAAACAATCAGACAATTAAAAAACCTTTGATTTTTGATTTTTGAAATTTGCCAATAGTGGTTGAATACTGCCATTTAACAATTTTTAAAGCCATATTTTTGCCTGATTTCTTGTTTTGATGGCTTAAAACCCGCTAATTGTAAACTAATTCAAAATTGATTTTCAATAAAAAAGCGATTATTAAGATGAAAAAAGTGTTAGTATTACTGTTCTTTATGTTAGGATTTGTGAGCGTGAAGTCCTTTGCCCAAGATGAGGTCGAAGAAGTGACAGATGAAGAAATAATGAAGTTTGCAGCCATGGAAGAAGCAGTTGCTTTCTATCTAGAGGAAAAGCAGGAGCAGTTGGTTGACATGATAAAATCAGACGAGACCATTGGAGGTGCCGGAAGGTATAATGAGATCAAGGCAGCTTGGGGAGATGAAGATAAGTTAGCGGAAATAAATATTACCCTTGCTGAAAAAGAGGCATTTCAAAAGATTCAGGATTTCATGGATTCACTCGGAGAGGATGTGAAAAATTATAAAGTGGAACTGATCATGGATGCTGAAGTTTTGGGAGCCGCTACTTACAATAAAGTTACTAAAGCGATGAGTGCTGATCCTACTTTGAAAGAGAAAGTTGACTCACAGATTACACAGCTGAAAGAAAAGCGTGCTGCTGACGGTGATGACGTCACAGAATAAAAAATACAATATTTAGAATTATGGCTTCCAATTTGGAGGCCTTTTTTGTTTTAATCAGGGTATTGTTTTTACTTTCGGTTTCGTTAATAAATAATATGAAAAAAGTCTTTTTGACATTGATTGCTGTATGTTTCGGTTTTCAGCTTCTGCAAGCCCAAGATGATATATTCGGAATTGATACCAAAGCAAAAAGTAAAGGAAGAAAAAGTCAGAGTAATTTGGGCAATGTATTCAGGAACGCTATTGGGAATTTTAGTTTTGAACTTTCCACAGGAGGTTCTTTTCATACCAATCAAATGATTTTCAATTCCCAATTCCCAAGCCAGTACCCAATTTCACAATATAGAAATTTGGAAGAACCCGGTTCTGTCACGGCCAATGATACCATCAATTTTCGGAGAAATCAGTTTGCTGTACCGGTTAACTTGGGAGTGAAGTTAAATCTTTTCAATACCCTGATAATAGGCGCTGGATATGGAAGGGAATTTGGACGTATGGAAAACCTTAGGGAAGATGATTTTGAATTCCAGTTTGAAAACAGCAGTTACACCTTAGATAGGGCCTTTGGTTCGGTGGGATTGGTCATCTACGATGCGGGAAAAAGGGCCAAATATCTAAATTGGAGGTACAAACAATATTCTTCCAACAACATTTACATGCAATCAGAAAAAAATCAGAGAATCCGTCAGCATTATCCTTGGAGGTTTTTATTGGAGGCAGAATTCGGGAATTTGTTTATGAGACAAAATCTTGATTCCAGGGTATTTGTAAGCGAAGACCCCTTTTATAGTATAGGCTTGAGAATAGAAAAAGAGTTTTCAGAATATGCCAGATTCTTCGTAAAAACAGGAGTTGAATTCAGGAATTTTGATTTTAGAACAGAGAATCTGGAAGAATTTCAAAGTATAAAACAGAATTTGTATCTGGCTCAGGTAGGTTTTTCAATCAGTCTACCAAGCACTAAAAGATGTAAAGTTCCAGGTTGTGGTGTGGTTATGAGACATGTACACGATGGAATTGAGTACAGAGGAAGTTCTATATTTAATTTTCAAAACAGAAAAGTGGGTCAATGGTATTAAAGCAATGCTGAAGAGAGAATAAACTTTTTAAAACCGTATTCTTTTTAGTAAATTGCGCACCTATTGATCACCAAATAAAATATGGCGAAGGGAGAAAACGAGAATATAATTCCGATTAATATTGAAGATGAAATGCGTGG
>CAZLJT010000096.1:11822-12486 GCA_964559905.1 uncultured Aquiflexum sp. | reverse complement strand
CTTTTATAGATACCAATTTGAGATTGAATCTTTTTGCTACTTCCACAAGGTCAGGAAGTCTCGCCATAGTCCCGTCTTCATTCATGATCTCTACCAAAACACCTGCAGGGGACAATCCTGCTAGCCTTGCAAAATCAATGGCAGCCTCTGTATGGCCGGCACGTCTCAACACTCCGCCTCTTTTTGCTTTGAGTGGAAATATATGTCCGGGTTTACCCAATTCATCTGGGTGAATGGAATCGTCTACCAGCGCCTTGATTGTTTTTGCCCTGTCACTTGCAGAAATTCCTGTCGTACAGCCATGACCGATCAAATCAACAGAAACCGTAAAGGGTGTTTCGAAAGTTGCCGTATTATTACCAACCATCAACTGAAGCCCTAATTGGTCACACCTATCTTCTATCAAAGGTGCACAAATCAGTCCTCTGCCATGAGTTGCCATAAAATTCACTATTTCCGGGGTTACTTTCTCTGCAGCACAAATAAAATCACCTTCATTCTCCCTATCCTCATCATCTACAACAATGATTACCTCACCGTTTTTTATGGCTTCTATAGCTTCTTCTATAGTGTTAAGATCAATATTTTTCGACATCATTTATTTCGAATCCTTTTATATGGGGTCAAAATTACAACCCTTTGGCTAACAAAACAGGATTTTGCC
>CAZLJT010000096.1:0-11812 GCA_964559905.1 uncultured Aquiflexum sp. | reverse complement strand
AACTAACTACTATTCCCAATTGCTTATCTATTTCAACTTGAAATTTTTTCAATTCCATATAAATCTTCTGCCTTTCGGAGACAGATTCGATTCCTAGTTTTTGATCTTCGGCTTCTTTGATTTTATACTTCGCTTCCTGCAACAGCTTTTTTATTACTCTTTTTTTCAAATGTAACACACTGTCATAAATAGTTTTGGCCAAATCATCAGCTTCGTGATAGGTAAAAATCTGATGCCTGCTTTCCCAAAGAGTGGAAAGCTCATATTTTCGTGTGATCATGGAAATAATTTCTTTTTTCACTTCATGATCTTCAGTACTCATAAAAAAATCAGGCTTGGGCATAAATCCTCCTGTCAATGCAGTTTGATACAACTGCAGAATCTTTTTAAACACCGGCGTTTCAAAGCTTAACTCAGCTGTTTCCTGCAGCATATATTCACAAGCTGACGTTTTTTCAGAAACCATTTCAAAACCATAAGTAACTAAAAGTCGCATCATTTCCCTTTCCTGAATGTAAATAAGAGAACTATCCGGCAAAGCAGTCTCCTTAGTTGGTAGAATATCCTCTATTTTTGTTTCTACAGGGTTCTCTCTTTGATCCTTAAAAAATTTATCCTTTTCTCCTTTGATGAAAATCTTATTCAGCTCAGTTAAAATAATATCCTCATCAATATCCAATAAAGATGCAGATTGTCGTACATAAACTGTCCGGATGATAGGATCAGGAATTTTTGATAAGCTACTGACTATCTGTTTAATAAGATCAGCTTGCTTAATAGGGTCTTTAGCAGCTTCATCAGCATACAGTCCAATTTTGAATGCTATAAAATCCTGCGCTTTCTTAATCAGGTATTCAGAAAACTCCTTAGAACCTACCTTCCTGGAATAGCTGTCAGGATCTTCTCCTTGGGGAAAAACCACCGCTTTGACATTCAGTCCGCCTTCCAAAATCATATCAATTCCCCGAAGAGAGGCTTTGATACCAGCCGCATCCCCATCGAAAAGAACGGTCACATTGTCTGTAAACCTTTTGATGAGTTTGATCTGATTTTCAGTCAGGGAAGTTCCTGATGAAGCCACTACATTTTCTATGCCTTCCAAATGCATGGAAATTACATCTGTATATCCCTCCACCAGATAACAGTTATCTTTTTCCCGAATTGATTTTTTTGCCTGAAAAATACCATATAAGGTATCTCCTTTATGATACACCTCGGTTTCAGGAGAATTTATGTATTTCGGCTGTTTTTTATCCTGGGTTAAAATTCGGGCGCCAAATCCGATGGGCTTTCCGCCCAAGTTATGGATTGTAAAAGTAACCCTACCCCTAAACCTATCGTAAAGCCTCTTTTCGTCCCCTTCTTTTTGTAAAATCAACCCTGCCTTCAGCAATAACTCCTCTGAATGTCCGGCTTGTTTTGCGGCTTTCAAAAGATGATCCCAGCCATCAAGTGCATACCCTAAATCAAATTTATCGATTATGGATTGGTTGAATCCTCTTTCCTTAAAATAACTGAGCCCAATGGCACGCCCTTCCTCAGAAGTGAGATTTTTTCGGAAAAAATCCTTGGCAAAATTCAAAATAATATAAAGACTTTCCCGCTCATTATAGGCCTGAATTGCCTCAGGAGACTCTTGTTTTTCTTCCTCAATTTCAATTCCGTATTTCTGGGCCAGATGTCTGATCGCTTCATTGAATCCAATACCCTCAATATCCATGACGAATTGAATGGGATCTCCCGCTTTGCCACAACCAAAACATTTGTAGATCTGTTTGGCGGGAGAAACAGAAAAAGACGGAGTACTTTCATTATGAAAAGGACAACAGGCCCAAAGATTTTGGCCTTTCTTTTTAAGTGGAACATAGTCATTGACTACATCTTCTATATCTGCTCTTTCTTTAACTTTCTCGGTGGTGTTTCTATTGATCACTTTTTTGAGTATTGGGAATCCAAAGATAAAAAGTATTCCTGCAAATTTTGGGTATTATCAATTCTGAAACTTTTTGACTGGGTAGAAAGTTGAACTATAGCGGAATAATAAATCTTTAAACAACAAACTTTTTCCATTTAGAATAATTATAAACTAATTTGCAAAGGAATTCAAAAATCGGCAATGGCATTAACAGATGAAAATATATTAAAAGCCTTATCAAGAGTAGAAGATCCTGACCTCAAAAAAGACCTGGTCACACTTGGGATGATTCAAAGTCTTGAAATCAAAAACGGGAAAATCAGCTTTAGAGTCGTTTTGACTACACCCGCATGTCCTTTGAAAGAGGTTATAAAAAATAACTGCATTGAAGTCCTGAAAGAAGATTTTGGAAAAAACATTGAATTGGATATTACAATGACTTCCAATGTAACCAGCAGCAGGTCCGAGACTCCGTTGCTTTCCAACGTTAAGAATATCATTGCAATAGCATCGGGTAAGGGAGGTGTAGGTAAATCCACAACTGCAACGAACCTGGCAGTGGCATTATCCAAAATGGGTGCAAAAGTTGGACTTATAGATGCAGATATTTCTGGTCCTTCGATACCTATGATGTTCAATGTGGAAGCAGAGCAACCAAGTATCAAGCAAGTAGAGGGTAAAAATATTATTATTCCGGTTGAACAATATGGTGTCAAATTGATGTCCATCGGTTTTTTAACTCCGGCTGACTCTGCGGTAGTTTGGAGAGGCCCTATGGCTAGCTCTGCCTTAAAACAGTTTATTGGGGATGTAGATTGGGGTGAGTTGGATTATCTCTTGATTGATTTACCACCTGGAACATCTGATATCCACTTGACCATGGTTCAAACAGTACCTGTAACAGGTGTAGTCATCGTCACCACTCCACAAAAAGTAGCCTTAGGAGATGCCACCAAGGGTTTAACGATGTTTAGGCAACCTCAAATAAATGTGCCTGTTTTAGGAGTTATTGAAAATATGGCTTACTTTACCCCTGAAGAATTACCTGATAATAAATATTTTTTATTTGGAAAAGAGGGGGGCAAAAGGTTGGCCGAAAGGTTTGATGTACCTTTTTTGGGTGAAATCCCAATTGTTCAAAGTATTCGGGAAAGTGGAGACAGTGGTTTTCCTGCCTTTTTCAAATCGGGCATAACTGAAAATGCATACACCGCTTTGGCTGAATCAGTAGCCAGGCAGATCGCCATCAGGAATGCAGAAAAAAATAAAACTGAAGTTGTAAAAATTAATTGATTAAGAGAAATGGGGTCTACAATGATTGATAAAGTAGAATTGGCGCTTGATAGTATAAGGCCATATTTGGAAGCTGATGGTGGCAATGTGAAGATTGTTGAAATAACCGAAGATTTGGTAGTCAGGCTAGAATTGACCGGAACTTGTAGTTCCTGCCCTATGTCTACCATGACGTTGAAGGCAGGTGTGGAGGAGGCCATAAAAAAAGCAATACCAGAAATCACTAAAGTCGAAGCAGTCAATGTTGTCATCGTATAATACATAAGGAATGAATAATAGAGGTTATATTTCAGGAGCCGCATATTTTCTTTTCCTGTATTTTATTTTGGTCAGCCAATTTTCTTATTCCCAGAACTTTTTTGGCAAAACCTACCAACATCAGCATGATGAAAAATGTGGGACTGCCATCTTTGAAAAGATGCAGGAGGAAAGGTTGGGCGTTAGGGGAACCAAAGAATATTTTGAATCTTGGATGAAAAGTAATCTTGAGGAAAAAAGAAAACGTCCTCAGGCTTTCCAAAGGAAACAAAACGAAGTCAGAGTGATTCCCGTAGTGGTTCATGTGATTCATAATGGAACCAGTATCGGACAAGGGGCCAACATTCCACTATCCCAAATCGAGGCCCAAATCAGGATATTGAATGAAGATTTCCGCAGGCAGAATGCAGATAGAAATCTGACCTCTGCGGAGTTTCTTCCTTTTGCAGCGGATTCAAACATTGAATTTGTTCTTGCAAAACAAGATCAAAGAGGTTTTCCTACAGATGGAATCAACAGGGTTTTGGGACCTAAAACCAATTATAGTCCAAATGACCTTTTTGAGGTAGGTTCAATATCTTTTTGGCCACCTGAAGAATATTTTAATATTTGGGTTTTACCCTTTGTTTCACCCTTTTTAGGAATAGCCTCCCCTCCTGTTTCAAGCTTACCTGGATGGTCAAATAATCCTTGGCCAAGAGAAATAGATGGAATTTGGGTTGATTATAGATATTTCGGGGAAGGCGGAAACTCAGTTTCCGGATCAAAAGGAAGAACAGCTACCCATGAAGCAGGACATTTTTTTGGATTAAGGCATATTTGGGGAGATGGTGGATGTGAAGTAGATGATTTTGTTGATGACACACCCTTGCAGAATGGTTCCAACTCTGTATGTCGGACCAATAACCCAAGATTCACTTGTGATTCAAGGGATATGAATGAAAATTACATGGATTATACTGCTGATGCATGTATGAATATTTTCACTTTAGGACAGGTGGAAAGAATGGATGTGGTATTGGAAGAAAGTCCTAGAAGGGCCTCCTTAGTAAACGGAAGAGCAACTATTGTACCTGTTCTAAGCCCCAATGACCTTAGTATAGAAAGGACCTTGGATCCCCAGAATTTCATTTGTGATCTAACGATTATTCCCCAATTTGAAATATTAAACTATGGAAACAACAGAGCGACTTCGGTTTCCATGGAAATAAGAAATAATGGATCTTTACTTCAATCAAAAACTTTTGCCATCGATATAAATACCGGTGAGTCTGAGTTTGTTTTGTTTGACCCGATAACTTTAAATCCAGCTGGAAATAATTTTGAAGCTGAAATTGTTTTGGTAAATGGAGAAATTGACCCAAATCCAAATAACAATACTTTTTCTTCAAGTCCTGTCATTCAGCCTTCCATAGCCTTACCCTATACTTTTGACTTTAATCAATTGGATCAAACGTGGGAAATACAGAATCCAGATGAGAGTTTTACATGGGAAGAAACAGAATTGATCATTGATGGATCAGGGCAAAAAGCTTTGTATATCAGGAACTTTGAATATGAAGCTCCGGGAGAACAGGATTACCTCATTTCTCCACAGTTTGACCTAACCAATATAAGTAATCCTCAACTTACTTTTAATCTTTCACATGGCCCCTATAATGCCCAAGGTTTCGGTGACTTTTTGTTAATAGCAGTTTCAACAGATTGTGGGAATAACTTTGATTTGATAAATGCCCCCTACGATAAAGATGTTGACTTCCTCCAAACTTCCCCCCCGATTTTGGAAGAGTTTATTCCCAATACGCAATCGCAATTTAGAAGAGAGGTGGTCAATCTCAGTGAGTTTGCAGGCCAACCCAATGTACGAGTTGCCTTCGTTTCAATAAATGGATTTGGTAATAATATTTACATAAAAGATATTGAGATTTTACCTGAGGAAGAGTACTTATACAGTGTTTTGATGACAGAATTGGTAAATCCTTCAGCTATTGCTAATAATGCCCATGAAAATGAGAATATTTCTATCACAAATACTGGTAATCTCCCCATTTCAGGTTTCATTTTCAACAGGACTTTGAATGGATCTTCACAAAATTTTCTGGCCCGAGGTACTGAGCTTCTTCCCGGAGAAACCACCAATATCTCTTTGCCAAAATCTACTAATCTGGGTATCAATAAGCTTGATTATACTTTAAGTTTTCCAAGTTTTGATCAAAACCCAAGAGGTGTCATCAATTTGGTCCGCTATGTTTTTCTTGATGCGGAGCTTGAAAGGTCTCCTTGGAGAAATAATTTCAACAACTCCACAACAATAGGCCCATGGATTAGCCTCAATCCCGAGCGAAATTCCGAAGCATGGTTCATTGAATCCCTTCAAACAGGTTCATTGGGTTCTGGTACAGTCAAATTGGAGACTACTATCAGAGACAATAGTTATTGGTTTGGTTCCCCGATTTTTGCATTAAATAAAAGCTCACAGGCCAGTGTGTTTTTTGATAGAGCAGCCGGCTTCCTTAGCCCCAATACAGTTTTGAAAGTCCTTGCAAGTAGTAACGCGGGGGTTTCCTATAAAGAAGTATTCAGAAAAACCGGTGCTGAAATCACTACTGTTCAGTCAGCTGAGCCCAATCCTAACAACAGATCGGAATATGTGCGGGACTTTATTAACCTAACAGAGTTTGCAGGACCAAATAAAACCCAAACCAGATTGGCATTTGTAGTAGAAAATGGTGATGAAAATAATGGCCCAATATACTTGGACAATATTGAATTGTTTTTATCTGCTAACGCTGAACCTGTAGATCCGGGATTGGGAAATACAGTCCTATACCCAAATCCAGCCAATGATTTCTTTAATTTGGTGTTCAATCTGGAAACTTATGAGAACGTCAATATCCAAATATTCTCTTCTACAGGAGCCCTTGTGCATGATGTAGACTATCCCAATACATTAAACCAAACTTATACCTTTGCTACCCAACAGTTTTCAAAGGGGCTGTTCATCATTAAAATTACCAGCAGAACTATATCAGCGACCAAAAAACTATTCATTAATTAATAAGGAAAATTAAAAATGTTGGATCAATCAGCCTCATTGGTGGCCTCAAAATCACCATTAGGCTGTTTTTTTTATTAATCCAAATCGAGAATTTTGTTGTTCAAAAAACAAATATAATTTTACCTTTATACGTTAGTTTACTTAAGACAATCACTCCATGGGGAATTTTAAGGCATCATTGAAAAAAATCACTGTACATATTGCTCTGATAATAGGTATTGTGCTTTTGATTACAGTCTTATTTTTAAAAATTTATCTTCCTTCATATACAAATCATGGACAAACTGTAACGGTTCCCGATTTGGAAGGATTTGAATACAGCGAACTTCAATCATACCTATCAGCAAGAGATTTGAGTTTTGAAGTCACCTTAGATAGTGGATTCAATGCTGACCTTAAACCTCTTTCTGTTTTAAAGCAGATTCCAAATCCCGGTAGTACAGTCAAAAGTGGCAGAAAAATTTATGTTACTTTGAATTCAAAAAATGCGCCTATGATAAAAATGCCTAACCTTGTAAACAGTCTCCTGAAAAATGCCCAGGAAATTCTCGGTAACATAGGATTGGTAAGGGGCGAGATTATTTATGTGCCCGACATAGGAATCAATGTAGTTTTGGAACAAAAATATAGAGGAAGAAATATTCCAGAAGGATTTGAGGTCCCGAAAGGCGCTCAGATTGATCTGGTTGTAGGTGACGGATTGGGCAATCAGATTTTGGAAGTTCCCAATATGATCGGCTTGGATAATATCGATGCGGAGTTTCTGATCATAGGTTCAGGACTTAGAATGGGAAAAATCAATTATGTGGAAACGGATACTGTTCCTGAAGGAACAATAGTAAAACAAATCCCTCCTGCTGGTGCAACTGTTAAAACAGGTGAGCCGATTGATCTTTGGATTTCGGAAATCAACAGAAGACTAAATGATTAATAGATGAAATTGCCATATTCCATGATTAGGCTTAGTTTGCTTATTGTATTGATTTCAATACATGGAATAGGATACGCACAATTTTCCCAATTACCTACACCGGATTGGAAAAGTAAGGAATCCAATTTCAATTCATCCACCATGAGAAAATTGGAAAACCCCCTACTACTTCCTTTTTGGGATGATTTTTCGAAAAATGGGCTGGATTCAACTAAATGGATCAGTGAAGGTGCCACACAATCTTTTACCGTTGGAAATGCAGCTCCATCATTGGGAGTTTTACTTCTTGACGGTGTGGACGAAAGAGGGATGCCTTATTCAAATGTTCAGTTTGAGCAAGGATTCACTGACAGAATTACCTCCCAACCAATTGATTTATCCAATATTCCCCCACTTGAATCAGAAACTGTTTATATCAGTTTTTTTTGGCAAGTGGGCGGAAAAGGAGAACTTCCCGATAGCAATGATGAATTGACTCTCCAATTTCTTGATCCCAATGGTCTTTGGATTACAGTTTGGGAAAAATCAGGAGGATTAACAGCCGAACAATTTTTCTTCACTCAGGAAATAATTCAAGTTGAACAACAATTCCATCACGATGCTTTTCAGTTTAGGTTTCAGATCGGTGGCAGGAGATCGGGTCCATTCGACAGCTGGATATTGGATTACGTCTTTTTGAACAAGAATAGAAATATTTCGGATTTAAACTTCGAAGACAGAGCTCTGACCAAGCTAAATGAAAGACCTTTTGGGAAATATACTGCAGTACCCTTGTTCATTCTTCAAAATTTCCCGGAAGATTTTTGGAATAACACTCAAAATGAGTTCAAAAATTTAAGCAGCAACTTCAGGGCAATGGAATATTCTTTTCAGTTGAGGGAGAAAACCAATCAGACCATAATAAAAACAATAAATAGCAATACTCCATTTAACCCTGTTCCTATTGCACAGGAAAGAAGGGGGTTTTCAAGTAATCCTTTTTCTGAAATCCCCATTCCTGAAGAAGAATCTGATTATGAACTTGTAAGTTATTTGGTAACTGGTGATGACTTCTTGACCATAAATGAAAATGGAGAAGATGTTATTTACAATGAAGTAGATTTTAAAATCAACGATACTGTCAAGACTGTGTTACCTATTCGGGATTTCTTGGCCTATGATGACGGAAGTGTGGATTATTCCGCTGGAATCAATCAGCGCTCCGGTATGTTGGCCACGAGATATGAACTTGAGGGGTCTGCATTTCTCACAGGAATTAGCATTAACTTTACTAATTTTCTGCAAATTGGGAGTGTTATTGACTTAATGGTATGGAATGATCTGGAGGAAGATCCGGTTTTTGTAAAAGAGGTTTTTATCCCTGAAAAAAATACCCTGAATGAATTTTCATTTTTTGAGATAGATCAAAATATTAGTGTTGATGGCAGTTTTTATATAGGTTTTTCCCAGTTTATAAGAGAATTTTTATTTGTGGGACTGGATAAGACATACAATAATGGAGAAGAAATATTTTATAATGTTTCAGGAGTCTGGCAGCAAAACGAAGCAGTTGAGGGTTCTTTGATGATGAGGCCCCATTTATCGCCAACAGCCCCTTTTGAAAGTGAGTCTGAATCAAAATTGCCTTTAAATGTTTACCCTAATCCTGTTTCCGAAAAATTATATATAGAGGGGACCTTTGAGAATCTTATTATATTTGACCCTTTGGGAAGAAATTTAAGTTTGGCAATAGAGGAAACTGATAGTGGAAAAAGTATTAATTTTACAGGTCTCCAAAAAGGAGTATACCTAATCAAAACATTCAATCAAAAAGAACAAAAATCAATTCGAATCTTAGTAAAATAAAATATATGGAAGATATAACTGTTTCAGAACTTAGAGAAAAAATTGAAAACAACGATGATTTTATTTTCATAGATGTTCGTGAGGAATGGGAATATGAGGAGGATAATCTGGGTGCTCTTAACATTCCTTTGGGGCAATTGCCTCATCAGCTTGAAGACTATCTGAAGTTTAAAAATAAAGAAATTGTACTCCAATGCCGCTCTGGTGCTAGAAGTGGAAATGCCAAGAAATTTATGGAAACCCAAGGCTTTACAAAAGTGAGAAACCTTCTTGGTGGAATTTTGGCCTATCGGGCTATGGAGGAAGAAAAAGATTAAAAATTATAAAAAATAAATTAAGCAGCATTCCAGACATGGTATTGCTGCTTTTTTTTAGATTAACCACTACCGCCAATACGACCCGAAAATTTTTTGCAATCCTAAAGCTTGGGTTCAATTTCGATCAAATGGACTTTAAAAGGAGTTGATTCAAAAAGATCATGAGAGATTCAGACGTTTACCATCAACAGATTTTTTTATAAAGAGTATTTATAATTCGCATCCAACATTCTTAAAGATTGTTATTTTTTTTGAATGGGTGAGATTTTACTTTATTATTGAAATAATTATACCACTAAAACTATGAAGAATATAAAAACAATTCTTTGCCTATTGGCAACATTTATTACCCTATCAGTTGCTGCTCAAAATGGCAAAAGATCAATTGAAGCGAATTTCAATGAAAGAGAGTCCATTTCCCATTTCAGGTATCTTGCATCTGATGAGATGAAGGGAAGAGATCCCATCCGTCCTGAAATAGATTTGGCAGCCAGATATATCGCTGAACAATTTTGGAAATATGGCGCAAAAGAAATCCCTGGTGCCAATGGCTATTACCAGCATATTCCATTTAGAATCTCCGGCCCTCCAACAGTGGGGAAAGTCTCTTTGGGCAACAATACATTCACTCAAGGCGACAATCTTTTGGTTCTGGATGGACCTTCATTCGCAGGCAATTTTGAATTGGTTGTAGTTGGATATGGATTGGAAGAGGATTACAAAGATAAAGATGTGAAAGGAAAGGTAGTTGTCACCAATGTTGGAGCTCCAAACAGATTGAGCCCGGCAGATCTTTTCAGTTCAGGAAGAGAAAAAATAAAATTGGCCCAATCAAAAGGTGCTATAGCCTTGATTGAGATGTATAATGTACCAACAGTACCTTGGAATCTGGTTGCAAATTTTCTAAACAAGACCCAACTGACAGTTGACAACACCAATGGAAAAGAAAGCCTGCCATATATATGGTTACGAGATCTGAACAACGAACATATTAATGTAATTGGAAACGGAGAGATTAAAAATGCCGATATAATTGTTGAAGGTAAAATAAACCGAAGCGTTTCAGGAAAAAATGTAGTGGCCTTTATAGAAGGAACAGACCCAAAGCTGAAAAATGAGTATGTAATGCTTTCGGCACATTATGACCATGTGGGTGTTGGTACCCCCAATGCTGAAGGAGACTCCATATATAATGGAGCAAGAGATAATGCGGGAGGAACTGTAGCTGTTATAAATGCAGCCAGGCATTTTACCAAAAACCCTCCTAAGCGCTCCATCTTGCTTTGTGCTTGGACAGCTGAGGAAAAGGGTTTATTGGGATCCGCGTATTTTGCAGAAAACCCATTGGTTCCCCTCAAGCAAATTATTTATAATCTGAATATCGATAATGCCGGATACAATGATACTTCCTTGGTAACTGTAATAGGATTAGGAAGAACCAGTGTAGACCCCCTTCTCGAAAAGGCTGCGGCTGAGTTTGGCCTCAAAGCCATTGCAGACCCTGCCCCGGAACAAAATCTTTATGACAGGTCTGATAATGTCAGCTTTGCCAAGAAAGGAATTCCTGCTCCTACCTATAGTATGGGCTTTACCGCATTTGATGAAAATATCACCAGACATTACCATCAACCCTCCGATCAAGTGGATAATTTTGATTTGGATTATGTTTTACTGTATTGGAAATCCTACATACTTGCTGCTGAAAATATCGCCAATTGGAATGAAAGACCTGTTTGGAAAAGCGGTGATAAATACGAGGCCATTGGCAAAGAACTTTATGGAATCAAATAGATTAGGAAAATCCCAATGGAAAAACATCTTTCCTGTTCATTAAGTCAATTCAAAACTCAATAAGTCGGTTCCCTTTAATTCCTGCTTTAAGGTAGTAAATGGAACCGATATCAGTATATGGATTTCAATTCTATTAATTATTAAAATATTTTTAAAAAAATTTTTAAGTGCTGGAATTTAACGTCCAGCACTTATTTTTTTCTAGATTATTTCAAAAAACATTGTTAAAATGATTTAAAGGCACTTTTCAATAGTTTTTAACTTCGAATCTTTTAAATCAAAATAACTCTTTATACCCAAAAAAATACTTTTGAAATAAAATAAAACGTATTTCAGAAAATTATTTTTAATTTTTATTTGGATATGAAATACATTTTGCTCTATATTTACAGCATAATAATGTA
>CAZLJT010000095.1:0-12488 GCA_964559905.1 uncultured Aquiflexum sp. | reverse complement strand
CCCGCCCGCCATATTCATCTCATGATGCAAGCCCCACAGCAGATGCGCCGCAAAACCCATCTCTTCCACCGAATGGTGAACCTTATGAAATTCCCAAAGCCAAGGTACCCTATGAAGCATCCTATGTACATTCCATTGGATAAAATCCGCCAATAAAAACATCAGCAGAAATTGTGTCCACCTGGGCCATGTTTCAATATGAATGGCCACCATATTTTCAATCCCAAACCAACCAAGAAAATCATTAAATGCCTCCACAGCTACATTGGAAATAGCATTGTAGGCTATCAGTGAAAATAAAAAGTAATTGAAAAACATATAAAAACCATCCAACCAGAAGTCCTTTCTGAAGATAGCCTGCTTTTCCCGCCAAGGAAGAAATATTTCCAACAACCATACCCCTACCGAAAGTCCCAGCAACCACCAAAAATAATTATGCCAGGAAGGATAAAACATTTCGTTTACCAAGTAGTCCCAGTATCCGTAGTAAGAATCCCCTATTATTTTGATATATTTTTCTAAATCCATTGGTTCAATTTATTGAATTTAAAGAAAAAGGCAATCCACTTGGACGCCTTTTTCGATACTCCCATAAACCACAACTAATTATCATTTGTTATAATCCTTGATCGCAGCACTCATATCAAGGACTCTAACATTTTTTAATCCATTCTGTATAATACTGCTTCCAGCCGCCGAACGATATCCTGTCCCGCAATGCACCACGACAGGCTTATCTGTTGGAATTTCATTTAATCGATCCATTAACTCGGGCAAGGGTATATTGATGGCATTTTCAAATACTTTGCCTTTGGCCACTTCTCCGGGATTTCTGATATCTATGATTGTAAAAGCATCTCTATTGGAATCAAATGCCTTTTGGTCAAATATCCTCATGGATTCCCCGCCAATTTCATCATAGACAAATGCTCCTTTGATAAATGGTTCGTAACCAATTTTTGCTGTTTTAGAAATCAGTTCTTCCAAACTTTCATTGCTTTCAGCAACCAAATAATAATCATACCCCGGAGGAATCAAACTCCCCAACCAAGTTTCAAATTTGGCCCCATTCATGATATTGACTGCGCCCTCAATATGTGAGACCTTGAAGTCTTTTTGATTTCTGCCGTCAATAACCACTACTTCCTTATCGGTAGTCCTATTTTTTTCTAATCTGGCTACCTTTTCTTTTGAGGCTTGATAGTCAGGCGCTCCGTTTTTATTCAACTCCACATTGTATGGAAAATACTTGGGAATAAAGGGTTGGTCTTGGAGCAATAATTCTACAAACGCATCCTCAGTCATATCCTGTAAGGCGTAGTTTGTCAATTTTTCCATGCCTATGGTACTGCTTGTGGCATCACTGATTGCTTTTCCGCAGAGAGACCCGGCACCATGGGCAGGATATACAGCGACATCATCGTCCAAGAGCATCAGTTTATTTCTTGTACTGGCATACATCATTTTTGCCAGTTCAATTCTGGTGGCCATTATATTCCCTACAGATTCTCTCAAATCAGGTCTTCCCACATCACCAATAAATAGGGTATCTCCTGTAAATACTGCCACATCTTTACCGTTTTCCTCGACTATAATGGATATGCCATCGGGAGAATGCCCGGGTGTATTGATTGCCTTTAATCTTACTTTTTTGGAAAGTTTGATGACATCTCCTTCATCGAATGCTTTATGGGGGTAATCTGCACCCGCCAACTTACTGGTGTAAATTGTTGCTCCTGTGGTCTTGTATATTTCCAAATGGGAACTTACAAAATCAGCATGTGGATGAGTTTCAATCACTCCGACAATTTTTGCCCCATTTGCATCTGCATGGTCATAATATTGCTGGGGATTTCTGCCTGGGTCTACCAAAATCATTTCTTTACCCACCTGTACAGCGTAACTGAAATGGGCCAAGCCGTCATCTTCAAACTGCTTTATGGAAACTTCCTTCAATTCAGCAGGCTTGATTAACTGCTCAAACTGAAATCCATGCACCAGCGTGAAAATCCCAATTGCCATTATGCTCAGAAGTAATCTTTTCATTTCCGCTTTTTTATTCCAGATATCAAAATTAGTCAAAGAAACCACCCAAAAATGTGACGGATGTTACATTGAAAAATGATTTTTGATTTATAAAGTGTTATTTATTACAAAAAATAAGATGAATTTATTCCAAATTTGAATCCTAACAAAAACTGAAATATGAATAATTTTTGGGATCAGAAATTTTCTTTAACCCCAAACCTTTACGGGGAAAAACCTAATCAATTCCTCGAAAAGGAATTGAAAAAACTTCCCTCCGGAAAAATTCTCCTTCCCGGTGAAGGAGAAGGAAGAAATGCACTTTTTGCCGCTGCTTCCCAATGGGAAGTAACTGCCATTGACCAAAGTCCCATTGCCCAAAAGCACACTTTAAAAAAAGCCCATGATCTCGGATTGGATATTGATTATCAAGTAATTGATATAAGAGATTTCCATTTTGCGCCGGAAACTTATGATGTGGTGGCTTTTATCTATTTTCATCTTCCGGAAAATTTGCAGTCCGAAATACATCAAAAGTCAGTGGATGCATTAAAAAAGGGCGGGAGCATTTTCATTGAAGGCTTTGAAAAAAACCAATTGAACTACCATTCAGGTGGACCAAAAGACTTACAGATGCTTTATAATTTGGATGACCTGAAAGCTTCTTTTCCGGGAATACGCTGGGAGGAGGAATTCAATGGGGTTTTAGATCTTGATGAAGGTGTAGGTCATAAAGGTGCAGCTCATGTGATTCGGCTAAAAGGAACAAAAAACAGTGGATGGGCTGATTGAAATCAGGTTATCTTTTTCTAAATTGACTTATATTGTGTCTTGAATGAATTCAACCTGATAAATCCTAAAACAACCCCAAACATGAAAATTCTCGTTCCTACTGATTTCTCAGATAATGCCAACAATGCCTTGGAATTCGCTAAAAAAATAGCCCGTAAAGAAAAGTCCAAAATCACCTTGTTCTTCGCTTTTTATGCTGTTTATGATTTTGCCTCACAGGCTACTGAAATAATTGGTCAGATCGAACAAGATGCCAAAAGAGAGTTGAAAAAAGCAGTTGATGAAGGCAGAAAAGAAGGACTGGATTTTGATTATAGGATTGTTCAAGGAAGTGTAGCCACTGCTATAACTTCTATTGCATACAGAGAGGACTATGACCTGATAGTAATGGGAACTCAGGGAGCAAGTGGTATCAAAAAAGCATTGATAGGTTCAAATACCGGACATGTTATTAAAGAATCAAAGGTCCCGGTTTTAGCTATTCCTTCCGGTACGGATTGGTCAAAGGAAAATAAAATATCCGTGGCACTGGAACTTCATAAAGAAGATGAAAAATATTTCAATAAACTTTTTGAACTCACCCAACACATGGAATTGCCTTATGAATTTTTTCACATAAAAACAGAGATAAATTTTGAAAAAGAAATTGAATTCAAAGGCTTGGAAGTTTACCTGAAAGAAAAGAATCCTGATTTGAAAATAAAATTCACCCTAATCGATTCTTCAGATGTCACGGAGGGAATCTCCCAATATTTGGAAAATAATCCCAACTCTATACTGGTCATGTTCTATAAAAACAAGTCCTTCTTTGAATACCTATTCAACAAGAGTAACAGCTTAGAAATGGCATTTCACACCCATGTTCCTTTGTTGGTGATCAATTGATTGATTTTAGATTGTAGGATTGTTAGAGTGGTATTGACGTGACTGCTACTCTGAATTACGTCATTCTGAATGAAGCTTCTCTCCGCCTTTGTTTTTACCCAAACTCAGGTGCGAAATGAAGAATCTCTTATGCTAGGAAAATGGTTTGAGTTAGGTAAAACTTTACAATCCGAATGCGATTAGCTACCAATTCTCTCTGTTAACCATTTCAAAATATCCTCCATAATCTCCTCCTTTTCATATTCATTGATGAGTTCATGATAGAGGTCGGGATATCTACGATAGGTTGCATCTTTGGAAGCAATATTCTTTATAAATTCCTCAGTTCCCTTTGGGTTGGTCAGTTGGTCGCCTGTACCGTGCATCATCAATACCGGATATTGAAATTCACTTGACTTTGATTCAATTTCTCTCATCATTCTCAATAATTCATACCCCGTCCTGGCAGGTATCGCTTCACTGTAAACCAAGGGATCCTCATTGTATTTCTGTACTTCCAAAGGATCATGAGAAATCATTGAACTGTCCAATTGAAGAACTTTCAGTTTTGGCGCTATTTTACTGACAATGGAAGATATTGCGATCAATCCATTAGAGACATTGTCAGCTGGCTTTAGGGCTGCAGCACTCAAAATAATTCCATCTGCCTGTGGCTTATATTTAATAGCATAAGCAGCCACCAGTCCCCCACCCATACTGTGTCCGAAAATAAAAACAGGGGTATCAGGCACAAAATTTTTCACCTTTCCAAAGAGGGCATCAATATCCTTCAAGTAATCCTCATAGGAAGAAAAATAAGCGGTTGGTTTTGGAAGAGAAGATTTGCCGTGCCCCCTTCCATCAAAGGTAAAAACAGCAATATTCCTATCAACCAGTTTTTTGGCAAAATGGGCGTACCGACTGCTGTGTTCACCCAATCCGTGCACGATCAATATTGCTGCATCGGATTTCTCGGGCATCCAAGCCTGTAAATAAAGCTTGATCCCATCATGGCTTGTATAAGAAGTTTCCAGGTGTTTCATGGGTTGGGAATTAGAGGTCGGTAGGGTTTACTGTTGTTTTGTTTTATTTGTTGGACAACTTTTCAATGAAAGATGACCGATGTCCGATGTCCGATGACCGATGTTGTCCGATGTCCGAAGACCGATGTCAGATGTCAGATGACCGATGTCAGATGACCGATGACCGATGTTGGAGATGCCCTGTGAACATTGTTGTGCCGCGTTGTAATGAGTATTTATTAGACATTTTACAAATTAAGTCAAGACCTGAAAGTACTTGATTTCTAGATTTTCATGTTGAAGGGGATGTTCAAACCAACTTGAGTTAAATTATGGTATCCACCTGATATCTTTGAAGTTAGGCTTCCTCTTCTCAAGGAAAGCATTCCTACCTTCTTTGGCCTCTTCTGTCATGTATGCCAATCGCGTAGCTTCGCCTGCAAAGACCTGCTGACCTACCATTCCATCATCTGTCAGGTTCATGGCAAATTTCAGCATTTTGATCGAAGTTGGGGATTTCGCCAGAATTTCCTGGGCCCATTGATAGGCCGTATCTTCAAGCTCATCATGAGGAATTACTGCATTGACCATACCCATATCAGCTGCTTCCTGTGCAGAGTAATTCCTGCCCAAGAAGAAAATCTCTCTCGCCTTTTTCTGACCTACCATCTTTGCCAAATATGCTGAACCATATCCCCCGTCAAAGCTAGTCACATCGGCATCCGTCTGTTTGAATATCGCATGTTCTTTACTTGCCAATGTCAGATCGCAAACTACATGCAAGCTATGTCCCCCTCCTACTGCCCAACCGGGCACTACTGCGATGACTACTTTGGGCATAAAACGAATCAGTCTTTGCACTTCCAGGATATTCAAGCGATGCATTCCATCTTCTCCCACATAACCCTGATGCCCCCTAGCCTTTTGGTCACCTCCTGAACAAAAAGCATACACCCCATCTTTGGGAGAAGGCCCTTCAGCTGAAAGCAAAATCACACCAATGGAAGTATCCTCCTGCGCATCATAAAAAGCATCATACAATTCGCTTGTGGTTCGGGGTCTAAAGGCATTGCGTACCTCGGGCCGATTGAAAGCTATCCTTGCCACTCCATCACATTTTTTATAGGTAATATCCTGATATTCTTTGGCGGTTTTCCAGTTTATGGTCATGATAATATTTATTTAAATTTTAACCGCAAGATAACAGGCTTATGGGAAATTTGTTGAATTTTGGAATAAGGTCTTGAAAAGCCATGGGAAAAATCATTTTAGAAAATAAGGAATATACTTTTGCCCAAATCAAAAACGGGCAATGGAATGAAGCTGATTCCTATCTGCATCGGACATTTTCATTCTGTCAACAATGGCTTAACGGCGTAAATAATTTTGAATTAAAAACATCTGGATCTACCGGTAAGCCGAAGAAAATCCAAGTCAACCGCAAACAAATGGAGATTTCTGCTGCAGCTACCAAATCTATTTTAAATATTGACTATCATTCAACTTTACTTTGCTGCCTCAATACTGAAATGGTTGCAGGTAAAATGATGCTTGTCCGGGCCTTGGAATGGGAGGCTAAATTGATTTTGGTTAAACCAAAAGAGAATCCATTGGAAGAACTATGGTTTGAATCCCGCATTGATTTTGCAGCAATGGTACCTTTACAGGTTCAGGCCTGCTTGTCAGTTGAAAAAACTAAGTCGAAGTTAAAAAACATTGCGACTTTGATTATTGGCGGAGCGCCAATTTCGAGATCTTTAAAAGAGAAAATCGTTGATGCGCATATCCATGGTTATCAGACCTTTGGAATGACAGAAACTGTTTCCCATATTGCCCTTGCCCCTATTACAAAGGCTGAATTGGTATTTGACTCCCTTCCGGGTGTCAGCATAGGCACTGATGAGGATGGTCGTCTATGGATTTCAGCAGCTATGGCTTCAGAAGAAAAACTTCAGACAAACGACATTGTTGAATTATTGAATAGTAGTCAATTTAAATGGATGGGCAGGTCTGACTTTACCATCAATTCAGGGGGAATAAAAATTCAACCTGAAGTATTGGAGCCACAATTATCCCGATTTATTTTAAATCATTTCGGCGAAATTCCTTTTTTCGTTTCTGGAAAATATGATGAAAAGTTGGGCCAAAAATTGTTGCTAATTCTTGAAGCTGAAATTATAGATTCCTCTAAAATAAAAAACTTTCAAGATGACCTAAGAGCAAATCTTATAAATTATCTTGTACCCAAAGAGGTTTTGGTTCTTGACAAATTTGTAAGAACTGAGACCGGAAAAATTAACCGGTTAGAAACTATTAAATCATTATGATAAAATTACTTTGGATAATTTCTTTACTTGTGGGAAATATGTTTTTTGAACAAGATTCAAATTCTCTGACCTTGACAGTAACCAATGTGAAAAATGAACAGGGTGTGGTCAGGGTTCTGCTTTTCAAAGGAGAATCCGGTTTTCCGGATGATCCTGATAAGGCCTTTAAGAGTGCTTCAGTCAAGATTTCAGGAAATAAGGCTGTTATCATTTTTGATAAAATTCCGGAAGGCACTTATGCACTTTCTGTATTTCACGACAGTCAAAATACAGGAAAATTGAGAACAAATGCATTTGGAGTTCCCAGAGATGGTTATGGGTTTTCAAATAATGCTATGGGTACTTTTGGACCACCCAGTTTTGCCAAAGCAGCATTTAAAGTTACCGCAGGTAAAAATAATGTGAGCATCAATCTAAGATGATTCTATCTTCGCGGTTGAAAAACTCTGTTTATGATTCTTTTGGATTACCCCTACACGTCAGACTTTCTGATAGACACCGTCGTCAAAAATCAATACCCTGTTGTTGCTACAAAAGAAGCAAAAGAAATCCTCCAGGGAACAAATGCCAATTTGATAAGCGAGGAAGATGCCATAGCTTGGGTCAAGTCAAATCCGCTAAGTCCGGTTTATACCAATTCGGAAAACAGCATTGCGTGGATTCAGCAAAACCTAAAAGCAACCTCTCTTCCAGGAAAAATAGAGGCCTTTAAAAATAAATTCAGGTTCAGGGAATTGATTCGAGAAGCTTACCCTGATTATTTTTTCAAATCTGCTTCCTTATCAGCTTTGGCAAATTTGGATATCAGCGATTTCAAATTCCCTTTTATCATCAAGCCCGCTGTCGGGTTTTTCAGTATTGCTGTACACAAAGTGGATAAGCCGGAAAATTGGCCAACCATTGTTAGAAAAATTGAGAATCAGATTGAAAAAACTAAATTTCTGTATCCCAAGGAGGTAGTCAGCAATACGGATTTTATCATTGAAGAATATATCCGTGGAGAGGAATATGCGTTTGACTGTTACTTTGATGAAAAAGGAGAACCTGTTATTTTAAATGTTCTTCACCATGTCTTCACCTCAGAATATGATGTCAGCGACAGGGTTTACACCAGTTCGAAAGAAGTCATCGAAAGGCTGTATCAACCCATTATGGATTTTCTCCACATGATCGGCTCAAAGATTGATCTGAGAAATTTCCCTTTGCATATTGAATTCAGAGAAACAGAACTGGGAAAAATCAATCCCATAGAAGTAAATCCCATGCGATTTGGAGGATGGTGTACCACAGCTGACCTGACATGGTTTTCTTATGGCATCAATTCCTACGAATATTTTTTCAACTCGAAAAAGCCGGATTGGAATAAAGTATTTGAAAAAAGAAAAGACAAAAAATACAGTCTTATTCTTTTGGATAACCAATCTGATGTGCCTCAAGAAGATATTGCCTATTTTGATTTTGATGCCCTAGCCAAAGATTTTGAAAATCCCTTACATGTCAGAAAGGTGAATATGGACAAATACGGGGTATTCGGCTTTCTCTTTACTGAAACGAGTAAAGGAAATGAAAAGGAACTTAAAGAAATCCTCCATTCCGATCTGAAGAAGTATATGGTGTTGAAATGAACAAAAAAACCACGGCGTCAATGCCGTAGTTTTTCTTTATAAAATCAAAACCGATTATTTATTGAATTCCCCTGCCTTGACTATGGACATTTTATTCAGGTCAAGATGGCGTTTCATGGCTTCCTGAATTTGTTGTGGAGTAAGAGCGTTGACTTTATCTTCCAGTTCCTGTTCCCATATAATGGTACGCTCTAGGAATAAGTTACCATTCAGCGTTCCTGCAAGGTAATTGTCCTGGGAACGGCTTACCGATCTATTCTGCAGCCAACCGGATTTGGCTGCGGCTACCTCCTCCTCTGTAAATCCGTCTTCCAACACCTTGGTAACTTCTTCTTTAAAGGCCTCCTCCAAACGCTTTAAGTTTTCAGGAGCATAAATGGCATAAGTCTGGAAATTCCCTACTTTATCAATGGCACCAGCTCCAAAACCGGAACCCACACCGTAGGATAGGCCTTCTTTTTGTCGGATTCTGACGGCTAATCTAGAATTCAGAAATCCACCGCCCAACATAAAGTTGCCAAGCACAAGTGCAGGATAGTCCTCATGGGAATCATTCATTTCGAACTGCTGGGATGCTAAAAAGAAGGCATTTGGTTTATCAGGAGTCTCTATAGCCTCATTAATTACAGGGTTTTTCGAAAGGCGCCCTTGCAAACGGTTGTATTTGGCTTTGGAATTCCAATTTTCCAACATATCCTTCAAGATTTCAAAAACTTCTTCCTCATCAAAATCTCCTACCAAAGCCACTGTACCCTTATTGGCACCATAATAATCTTTATGAAAATTGCGGATATCCTCCAATTTCATCGCCTTATGAGCTGCAATACTTTCTTCAAAAGTAAGTTCGTATCTAGGATCGTCTTTATCATATGGATTAGTATGTCTGGACATCCTATTAGAAGTAATCGCAATAGGATCACTCATTTGAGATTCTATCCCAGTGATATTTTCTAAAATCATTTTGTCCAATTCTGCTTGGGGAAAGGAGGCTTCATGTAGAATTTCTTTGATCAGGTTAAGGACTTGAGGAAGATTTTCACCAACAGTTTCACCATAAATCGATAGCGCACTTGCGCTACCAAAAAATGACACATTGGCCTTTAGCCTGTCAAATTCATCCTTGATTTCCTCTCTGGTTTTTGAAGCTGTCCCTTTATCTAAAAGTCTAGCCGTATAATCTCCAATAAAACCCTTATTCTTTAGGTTCTCTTCATTACCAAAGCGGAAGGTAAAGTTGAAGTTGACGGAGCTACCTCGTGTTTTTTTATTGAGAAAGGCAATCTTCATTCCATTGGAAAGTTCCTGTCGCACTGTTCTACTTTCAATATTTTCTGGATCTGGATCAAAAGCTTCTCCAGCTTCAAGTCCCTCTCCCCCTTGGTAATCACTGACAAGTTCAGTAATGTTAACTGCTTCAGGAATTACTGTTCGGTCAGGCTTATCCACGGGAATAAACATCCCGACGGTACGGTTATCTTCCTTCAGGTAATTGGCTGCCACCCTTTGGACATCATCCACGGTTACTTCTCCAATCCTGTCCCTTTGGATAAACATCAATCTCCAGTCTCCTGCACCAATATATTCGCTGAGCTGTAATCCTATTCTTTCGGAAGAATTGAAGGCCAGTTCAAAGCGCTTTAGAATATTACTTTTTGCCCGATTGACTTCCTGTTCGGATACCGGATTTTGGATTACCTCCCCGTAAGCTATTAACATCGCATCCCTGACATCTTCAATAGATTTTTCATTGGGCACTTCTGCAAAAGCCATCATGATTCCCGGGTCTTTCCAAAGATGTACATAACCATAGACATAAGATGCAATCTGTGTATCCACCAATGCTTTATATAGCCTTCCGGAAGGATTATCGGTCAATATAGTGCTCAATACATCCAAGGGAGCCGCATCCTTATGGGAAAGCGCTGGTGTTTTAAAGGCTGTCCCTACAATTTGTGCATCTCCTACCCGTCTTACGATCACCCTTTTTTCTCCATCCTGATCGGGATCTCTGGTATAAAAGAGCGGAAGCTCCCTTTCCGGTCTGGGTATAGGGCCAAAGTAGTCGTTGACCAAGCCTATTGTCTTTTCCTCATCGATTTTACCGGCTACTACCAAAACGGCATTGTCAGGCTGATAATAGGTTCGGTAGAAATTCTGCAGTCTATCAATAGGAACATTTTCTATATCTGAACGAGCTCCAATGGTAGTCTTGCCGTAATTATGCCATTCAAAGGCCGCTGACAATATTCTTTGTCGCATCACATTCCAAGGGGAGTTTTCCCCTGCTTCAAATTCATTTCGGACCACGGTCATTTCAGAATCTAAGTCTTCTTTGGCAATAAAAGAATTTACCATACGGTCTGATTCAAGATCCAATGCCCATCGAAGATTTTCCTCTGTTGCCCGAAAAGTTTCGAAATAGTTGGTCCTATCAGTCCAAGTAGTTCCATTGGGACGTGCCCCTCTTTCAGTAAGCTCCTGTGGAATATTTGGATGCCTTGGCGTTCCTTTAAAGACCAAATGCTCGAGGAGATGAGCCATGCCGGTTTCCCCATAATTTTCATGCTTGGATCCAACTAAGTAGGTAATGTTTACCGTAATGGTTTCTTTGGTTTGATCAGGGAAAATCAGAACCCGAAGACCATTGGCCAATTGATATTCGGTTATGCCCTCCACAGTAGTAATCTTGACAGGTTCCGGTAAATCGGACAGGACTGAAGACTGTTCACTCCAAGCCTGAGGTGGATTCAAAAACACCCAAAGGCCAAATACAATCGAAAGTATTCTTTTCATTGGCATTGATTCGATGGTTGAAAAATATTAAAAACAGATTTATTAGTTAAAAATAAATTAATTGTTTGTTAACTCCAAGAGTTTAAGAAAATTTAACTGACAAGTTAGGTGAAAAATTTGACAATACCTTTCCAGAGCCTTTGATTTGGGAATCACACAATGGCCTACTGCACCACAGGCCCGCCACCTGTTGCTTTGTACATACGGGCATGTGCTGAAAGTAATTGTTGCTGAAGTTGAACAAGTTCCAACTCTGCATCAAAGGCCTGCCGTTGGGATTCGAGGAATTCCAGGTAGCTTGTTATTCCTTGGCTATACCTTTCACCACTTAGAAATTGAGCGTTCAAGGCTGAGGCCTTTCTTTCCTCAGCTATGTTGATTTCCTCCATCAAGGTACTGATTTCAATTTTCAGATCCTCTACCTCCCTAAATGCATTCAAAACAGTATTTTCATAGGCAAATAATGCCTGATATTCCTGGCTTTGGGCAATATCCACCTGTCTTCTTAATTGGCCCCAAAAGAGCAAAGGTCCTGTAAGCTGTCCACCCAAATTCCAAAGTGGATTCCTTAAACTAAAATCTGTGATATTGTCTGAAATGATTCCGAGTGTAGCATTAAGGCTGATGGTAGGCAAGCGATTGGCTTTTGCAACACCAACCTGCGAGTTTTGTGACATCAGGCTGTATTCTGCAGCGATAATATCAGGCCGATTGATCAATAAATCTGCTGGACTGAATCCGGTCAGATCCATGGAAAGTTTTTGTTCGTCCAATGGCTTGCCAGTTACAATATGCATTGGATTCATTCCCACCAAAAAACCAAGTGCATTTTCAAGCTGTACTGTTTTCCGCTGAAATCTGGGGACAGAGCCGGCAGCAATCGCTTTAAGTATCTGGGATTGGTCCACATCTGTTTGGGGAACAATTCCTTTTTCAAATCTTAATTGGATAATCTGGTGCATACTGTCCCTGAGTGAAAGATTTCTTTGCGCAATCTCATACTCTTCCCTAGCCTGCAACAAGCTGAAATAAGTACTGGC
>CAZLJT010000094.1:0-12599 GCA_964559905.1 uncultured Aquiflexum sp. | reverse complement strand
ATTCCCGATGAGATGCTTTCCTTCCTTCTGAAAAATTTCACCCATTTCCTTTTGAATGAGTTTGTTGAATTTTTGTTGTCTTTTGCTTTCCATCGTTTTATTAATTGTGACAAATTTAGTGAATTAAATGTGTAACGCTTAATTTCGTGGGTCCTGTTTGTAACACCTTTAGAATTAACCCGAACTTGCTGAGCTTTTTCCGTATCAACGACCCTTCCAGACTACTGGTTATCATAGCTTTACTCCTATTGTTGAGCAGTGTTTATATTTGGGTCTTGGATATCCCATTGTTACAGCCCGAGATGATTTGGCTGCTACTCGGTGAGAGGATGGCTGATGGCAAGCACATGTATATTGATATCATTGATGATACCGGACCACTTTCTTCAGGGATATATTGGGTTTGCTATTTGATTTTTGGCAAATCAGTGATGTCTTACAAATTACTGTCGTTATTGGTCATCATCTTTCAGATCGTCTATATCAACAACCTTTATATCAGATACAAATCCTTTGAAGAAAACACCTATATCCCCGCATTGGTAATGGTGATTTTGTTTCATCTCTCTTTTGATATGATTACTTTGTCTCCTGCTTTGATGGGGAGTACCTTTATAGTACTTGCCTTGGGACAGCTTTTTTCCCAGACTGTGCTGCAAAAAGAAGGTTCCGACTCTATTCTTCTAGTGGGTATTTTCGGAGGAATTGCTGCTTGTTTCCATTTTCCCTTGATCACTTTTCTTCCTTTTCTGTTGGTGGCTGGTATAGTGGTCAGCGGTTTTTCATTCCGGCAATTGATTTTGGCGATCGTTAGCTACGCTCTGCCACTGACCTTTTGTGCATTGTACTATTTCTGGATAGATGGTCTTCCCGCCTTTCTCAATCAGTTTATCATTTCCCCTCGATTGATTGAAAGCTATGCCCATGTTACTTACAGGGATCTTGCTATATTGTTTTCTTTACCCTTGTTTTTCACGACATTGGGTTTTTTTGTAGGATTGATTGTCAAATCACAGACAGTCAATCAACAGAAACAACTTCAACTGACCCTGATTTTTTTGATTTTTGCCGTTGGATCTCTGTTACTGACCAACAGAAGAACGCCTTATCAATTTATTGTGATCATTCCGGGATTGGCTTATTTTATCACTTTCCTGTTCGTGGCCTTCAAAAAAGGAGTGCCCATTAAAGTGCTCTCGCTCCTATTTGTTTTTGGAATTCCAATGATGGGATATAGCTGGATTTTTTTACAGACAAATTCAGGAAATATCTCCACTTATGCAGTATCTGTAACCGAAGAACATACTGTCTCAGAAGGGAAAAAAATATTGGTATTGGGCGAAGATCTGGGGTATTACCAAAAAGCATCTTTGGCCACCCCCTATCTTCACTATAGACTGTCAAAGATCCAATTGGAAAAAAATTACAGCCTTGAGAAAACCGCTGAAATCTTTCAGAATTTTCAAAAAGAAAAACCTGACCTCATTGTGGATGAAGAGGAGATTTTTAGAGGGATTTTGGAGAAAATGCCATTGTTGAAAGATCAATTTACCATGATCAAACCCAATATTTACACTAAAAAGTAAAAAATTATAATATCCTTCACCAAATAAATTTTTAGGACAAAAACATTATAAAATTTAACAAAAAAATTGTATAATTTTTGTAGAAATTCTTTAACTTTATAATCTCTCGCAAATTCTAAGACTTTTGATAATTCAAATTAGATCAAATAATCAGGATTTCTGAAATTCAACCAACATTCTCCACAGTTTCCAAAAGTCAGAATTAGTGATTTTCCTTTCTTTTTAAATTAATATTTTGTGAAATGGAGAATAATTTTATTATTGGGAATTCCACATTGTTTGCCAAAGGATTAGATCTGGTCTTATCCAATTTCGGTTTTCTAACCATCGAACAGATTTCCTTTGAAAACATAAATAAACTAAAAAACGGAGTAAATTCCGAAGGGAATATTTTTTGGATTGATGGCGCTTATAACTCCAAAACAGCCTTAAGTATTTGCCAATCCCTATTGAAGAAATTAACCAATTCAAAAACTTTTATTTTCTGCAACAGCAAAGACCCCATTTTGATCAAAAGTTTTTTAAAGGCAGGAATATCAGGCTATTTTCTCCCCGATTGCAGCCCAAAATGTATTAAAGATGCCTTATTCCAGGTTTCCATAGGCAATAAATACATTGACCCCATGCTTAGTCAATTCCTATCTCAAAATATGCTTGGCCTGGAATCAAAAAAATCCGTACACAATCCATTAACCAAAAGAGAAAAGCAAATCCTGAACTTGATTGTTGAAGAAAACACCACCCAAGAGATCGCAAAAAAACTTTTTATCAGCTTCTGTACGGTAGAAACACATAGACTCCATTTAATCCAGAAACTTGGGGTTAGGAACACTGCAGGCTTGGTCAGGGAAGCTGTCACCCAAAACCTTTACGAAAAATCCATGAATTCCATGAGTTTTTAAAATCAAGGTTTTCATGGATTTTTTTTAGAGTAATTATGTTCAAATTTATACTCTAGAACCATATCCCCTTAAATGTTTACGTAGACCAGTATTCTTCAAAATTGTTCCAGAATATCACTCTTCAAACTTTAAATATTTAATGTCTAGGGTCTAGGGGTCAGATTTGATTTCCAAAATACAGAATTTGTTTTTCTTATTGGTATCAATTAATTGTGATTGAAGAAAGCTTGCTATTAATAAAATCTACAAGAAAAAATTTGATCCATTTGTATAAAGGTTTACAATATAAAATAAGATATGGTTATCCGAAATAATGAAAGGCGAGGTGCAATCCGTAGTCAATTTGGCTATAGGCAGTGTTCCGTATCTACATGAAATAAGTAGCAAATCCAGAAAAATATAATGATATGAGAAAGAAATTACAAAGACAAAGTAGGTAGTTCACCAATTGGAAATTAACAGCTATGTTACTCCATGCCTTAACTATTATCGCCAATGAATTAAATAACCACCTCAACACTGTGGATGGGACCAACCATATTGAAGATGAAGTAAAGCTCGGAAATATCGCTTTATTCGAATCGCCGACAGGAGTAAATAACAATGCCATCCGGGATAAAGTAATTATCACGCTGGTCAATTTCAGAGAAGAAAAGACCTTAAAGAGTCTGCCCTTTTCAAGAGCCAACGACGCTACCCTCCGCGCGGAGTATTTTAACCCACCTGTTAATGCAAATTTGTTCTTGCTTTTTTCAGCAACTGCAAATGACTACAGTAAGGCTCTGAAATTCCTGTCAAGGATAGTCCGGTATTTTCAATTCAGGAATACATTTACAAACCTCAATACCAACGAGGTAATTGATGCGACTTTAACCGATTATGATCGAATGAAGGAGTTTAAATTAATCATGGATTTGTATTCTCCGAGCTTTGAAGAGCTCAATCATTTGTGGGGGACCCTTGGAGGAAAGCAATATCCGTCTGTTTTATATTTACTAAGAATGGTAGAATTGAAACACGAATCGATTACTGAAGGGGGAGGAGTAATTCAAGAAATTCACCAAAACTTTCATCAAAGAAAATCGGTGAATTAACATTTGTGATAAATACATTTTGGAATTAGACAAATTAGTAATAATGACATTTCGCTGTCAAATAGCAAATCGTTATGCCTTTAGTTAAGCATTATGGAGACCTCAGTTTCTAAATATAGCATTTTGTTTAGGGTGAAAATATTACACCACTATTTTCTCGACATCGGTAAGCAAAGCACCGGTTCAATTTCCTATGAATTATTTGACGATTTATCCGCAGCTAAAAAAAATATCCAACTAAAGAAATATGATATCGACAATTGGCTTTCCGTTACGCCCAGTACCAAAACAAACAAATTAATTCGGGACAGAGGGCTGATTTTTAAGAGATTTAATGACGGTTTTGCCGTTTTCACTTCATTGACGGGCAAAAACCCGGCGAAAAATGTGGATGCAACGAACTTTGATTTCGACCTCGCCTTTCGGGGCGAAGGTGCCTCCGTATCGGCTTTGCCTATCATCAGAAGCAATGAAAACAGGCCTGGCTATTACCTGTTTAGTAATGAAATAGCCGACATGAATGGCAATACTGGGGAGTCTCTCTGCCAGCTCCCTCCCGCCTTCGACAATACCCATAAATACACAGCCGGTGAAATCGTAGCCCATTCCGGAAGCCACTATCTCGCTCTTGACAAAGCAGATAACAAAAACAAATCAGTTACCAATGGAAACTATTGGAAGAAAATTAAGAAAACAATACGATTTGCAAATGCCAGCAATATAGCTAGCCGACCGGAAATTGCAGCAGATGCAAATGCAATGGAAATATTAGAAGCACAAGAAATAATGATTCCTCCATTCGCGTTCGGGCGAATATCGGTAACTGAAAGTAGTACTATTTCGAACAATTTCAGAGTCTTGAATTCGAGTGGTGAAGTGCAGCAAAAAGTGTTTCATATCAGAATTAATCGTCTCTAAATGCAATTCCTTAACTCATAAAAACAAATAGCTATGTTAAACTTATCAACACTGCGGACACCTGGGGTTTATATAGACGAAGTGCCGAAGTTTCCTCCCTCTATTGCCGCTGTCGAAACGGCGATTCCTGCATTTATTGGATATACAGAGAAAGCACAGAAAATTTCAAACAATGACCTTAAAAATATTCCAACAAGGATAGAGTCAATAGCCGAATTTGAGCGTTTTTTTGGTGGTAAAGCAGAAGCAAATATTGAAGTTGACCTCAATGCGGATAATTCTGTAAAAACGGTTAGTTCGGCAAATGAATTTTTTCTTTATGAAAGTTTGCAAATGTTTTATGCAAATGGAGGAGGTCGATGTTATATTGTCTCTATTGGAACGTACAAACAAGCGGATGGGAGTAAAACTTCGATTAGTTTAAATGATTTCAAGGCGGGATTGACCGAATTAGAAAGATACGATGAGCCAACCATCATTCTTGCTCCTGATGCAACATTATTAACAAGCAAGGGCTTGTACGATTTTCAGAAAGAAGCACTTATACAGTGTGCCAATTTGATGGATAGAGTTCTAATTTGCGATTTATATAAAGCAGATAAAGATAATCACTTAGATAAGGTTAATGAATTTAGAGACAAAATTGGTATTAACAATCTGAAATATGGTGGAGCTTACACGCCATGGATTAAATCAACGATTCCTCAAAATATTAAATACAGAGAAATTACATTAAAATCTGGAGGAAGTACGACTACCTTTAATACATTAACAAACGATTCCGCTCTTACTCAACTCATTTTTGATTTAGATTCTTCTATAAAGGCCGTTGATTTTTGGAACTTTTCTAAAAACAGTACTTTAAAAAATACTTTACTAAAAGATGGCCCTACAGAATTTGTCTCTTTAGAAGAAAGATTTAAAGCCCATTTTTCGGCATTTAAAACAAGCTGGAACACAATGACAACAGCCGACCCACTCAGTACGGTCGGTAGTGAAATCCGTAAGATAACAAGCTTAATGGTAGAAATTTTTGCTTATATTTATGAATTTAAATCAACACTCCCAGTTATTTCAGCAACACCTGGCACGGGGCAAACCAAAGATTTTAGTTTGGCTTCAGTTATAGATGATATTACCAAAAATAATGAATCGCTCAAAAATAAAATTTATGAGCTTTTTGAACACGCTAATACTTTAGAAGCCTTGGCACCTTCTTTTACATTAATAAGCAATTACTCAGGAGCAGATATTAATGATAACACCAAAAAAACCGGAAAAGTAGTAGAACTTTTCGGATTAACTAAAGCTGGTAATAAGGTTGATGCTCCAAATATAATTGATACTAAGGTTGTAGCAACATATAATGGTGTAGCAAATCACAAAGAAAGAATTGATAAAACAAAGGTATTTTTAGAAAATGTATATTCCGATTTCATCGGGACTGTAAGCCGTACTCTTAGTTCAGCTCAAGAATTTGAAAAACGCTTTGATGAATCGTTAACAGAACGCTTCGCATATCTAAAAAATACCAAGGCAAGAATAGCCGAAGATATTTCTGTACTTCCTCCAAGTGCTGTAATTGCGGGTGTTTATGCAAAAACTGATAGAGAGAGAGGAGTTTGGAAAGCCCCCGCTAATGTTAGTCTGAATGCAGTTTCAGAGCCTTATGTGATGCTTACAGCTAAAAATCAAGAAGAACTCAATGTGGATGTAAACGCTGGAAAATCTATCAATGCGATTAGAACATTTACAGGCAAGGGGGTACTCGTTTGGGGAGCCAGAACCCTCGCTGGTAATGACAATGAGTGGCGTTATGTGAGTGTTCGTAGATTCTTTAACATGGTCGAAGAATCTTGTAAAAAAGCTACCGAACAGTTTGTATTTGAGCCAAATGACGCCAATACCTGGGTAAAAGTACAAGCCATGATCGAGAACTTTCTCACCACACTCTGGCGTCAAGGGGCTTTGCAAGGGGCTATTCCCGAACACGCCTTTTATGTGGCGGTAGGTCTCGGAAAGACCATGACTTCTCTCGATATTCTTGAAGGCCGTATGATTGTAGAAATCGGCATGGCGGTCGTTCGTCCAGCCGAATTCATTGTACTGAGATTTTCGCACAAAATGCCCGAATCTTGAGAATTAACCCTATAGAAATCAGCAAAAAGCATTCACAAAAATTAAAAAAATATGGCAGAATATCCGCTTCCCAAGTTCCATTTTGAAGTAGAATGGGGCGGGGCAAAAATAGGTTTCACCGAAGTGACAGGGCTTGATAAACAAATTGAGGTGATCGAATACCGCGAAGGACAAAGCCAAATTTTCTCAAAAATCAAAATGCCTGGTCTGCAAAAGTATAGCAATATCACTATGAAAAAGGGCACTTTTGAGAGTAAAACCGATTTCTACGACTGGCTCAAGGAGGCAGATAAACTCCGCAATGCGGTCAGGAGAGACATTATTATCAAACTCCTTAACGAAAACCACAAACCTGTTTTTACTTGGAAGGCGCTTCAGGCCTTCCCGATCAAAGTGCAGGCTAGCGATCTTAAGGCGGATGGAAACGAAGTGGCCATCGAAACCATCGAGATCGCTCACGAAGGGTTGAGCCTTGTCAAATAACCAAACGACATGGCGACCTACTATCCTCCAGCCGGTTTTCATTTCGCGGTCAAACTGGCTAACAGCCAGAACGACAACGATAGCCGCTTTCAGTCCGTCGCGGGGCTCACGGTCGAGTACGACACGGAGTCTTACAAAGAGGGGGGCGAAAACCGGTTCGAGCATACCTTGCCGGTTCGAACGAAATATCCTGATCTGGTGCTGAAACGCGGCTTCCTGACTGAGAATTCCGATTTCCACAAATGGTGTAACCAAGCATTTTTTGAACGCAAATTCGAGTTGGCTGATATCGTTGTCACACTTTTGAACGACCAGCACAAACCTATTAAAACTTGGAATATCACCGGTGCATGGGCAAAAAAATGGTCGGTCTCCGATTTCAACGCGGAGACCAACGCTCTGGTCATTGAAAGTATAGAGATTCGCTATCAATATTTTACGATCATATAATGCCAATCATCATCAGGGAATTGAGTATCAAAGTGGCCGTCAACGCGCCAAACGAACAAAGTGGCCGAACAGGGGCTGCCTCTTCCGCCCCCGCCGGGACTGCCGCACGGGAAGGTGAGGAGGACGACAAGGAGGCCATTGTGGCCGAATGCGTCGAGCAGGTGCTGGAAATACTGCGCAACCGCCTCGAGCCTTAGTTTGACCTTTCAGTTCCTTTAGAATAGTCGATAACCCATTGTAAATAGGGGAATTTAAGATGTCTGGAAAACTCGAAAAAATGAAGATCATCGCCTATAAGGATGCTGCCATGAGCGACAGCCAGAAGGTGGATGAACACGTGGCGACGATCAATCCGGAGACCTACCAGCTGGATTACAAAATAGAGTATAACGACAAGCAGGGCCAGGGTACCAGCGGTTCGCAGCAGAAGTTCAAAATGACGAAACCGGAGGAATTCACCTTCGAATTTCTTTTCGACAATACGGGTATCATCGACGGAAAGGCGAAAGAGGATATCTGGGACGATTTGAAAAAATTCAAGAAAATGCTGGTGGACTATGATGGTCAAATCCATCAGCCGAGGCATTTTAAATTGATATGGGGCGTTACGCTCTTCAAGGGGCGTCTGACTTCCCTCAATATCATTTTCAAACTGTTCAAACCGGACGGCACGCCGATCAGGGTGGTATGCAAATGCAGCTTCAAGGGAAGCGTGGAAGAAAACGTCCGGGTGGCGAAGGAAGACGCCAAGTCGCCCGACCTGACCCATGAAAAACTTGTCAAAACGAGCGACCATCTGAGTCTGATGAGTTTCGAAATCTATGAAGATCCGCGATACTACATCCAGGTGGCCCGAGCGAATGGTTTGACCAATTTCAGAAGCCTCGAAGCAGGCAAGAAAGTCTACTTTCCACCGATCGACAAAACCAGTAAATGAGCGAAAGCCGTACCATACCGACCTCAGCCCCACCCGATGTATGCACCTTTACCATTCTTTCCGAAGGGAGGGAATTGTCGAGAACTTACCATATCCTTTCGATCATCGTCACCAAGGAGCTCAACAGGATACCTGCGGCGACGATCACATTGATCGACGGGGAGGCGGCTAAAGAAACCTTTGAGATCAGCGACAAGGATGAACTGATACCGGGAAAAAATATCGAGATCAAGGCGGGGTATAGAAGCAACGAGGAAACAGTCTTTAAGGGACTGATTATCAAACACAGTATCAAAATTCGTAAAAACAGCAATTTCCTGATCATCGAGTGCCGCGACAAAGCCATCAAAGCGACCATTCAGCCAAACAGCAAGTACTTTCTCGATCAGTCGGACAGCGATATCATCGAGGAACTGATTCGGCAAAACGGTATGGACAAAGATGTAAAGTCGGTCAGCTTCAAACACAAGCAACTGGTTCAATATCAGACCACCGACTGGGATTTTATCCTGCAACGCGCCGACCTGAACGGACTCTTCTGCACCGTTGAAAACGGGAAAGTGCTGGTCAGGGAACCCGATCTGAGCCAGGAACCGGTGGTTGCTGTCCAATTTGGCTCTACTGTTATGGAACTGGATGCGGAAATGGATGCCCGCCTGCAATATAAATCCGTCAAAAGCCAGGCCTGGAGCTTCACCGACCAGTCCAATACGGAGGCGGAGGCGCAAAATCCGAATGTCCAGCTCAACGGTAATATCAAGTCACAGGACCTGGCCAAGACCATCAACTTGCCTGCTTTGACACTCAAAAACGGTGGAAAACTGACGGAAACCGAATTGAAAAACCAGGCCAACGCCGAGTTGCTTAAATCGCAGCTTTCAAAAATCAGAGGGCGTGTGCGCCTGCAGGGAATCCCGCAGCTGTTGCCTGGGAAACTGATACAAATTAATGGCATCGGCGAGCGGTTCAAGGGAAAGGCTTTTATCTCCGGCGTGCGTCACCAGATCGCGAATGGCAACTGGGAATCCGACGTACAGATTGGCTACAACGCCGAATCCATGAACGTACTGCACCGCGCGGGCAGCACGCCCAACCGGCTAGCGGGCCTTCAGATCGGCATCGTGACCCAGCTTGAAAACGACCCCGAAGGCGAAGACCGCGTGATGGTCAGAATGCCGCTCATCAGCATGAACGACGATGGTGTATGGGCCAGAATGGCGAGCCTCGATGCCGGAAACAACCGTGGATTTTTCTTTCGGCCCGAGCTTGACGATGAGGTGGTGGTGGGCTTCTTTGAAAACGACCCTACCCAGGCGATCATTCTGGGTATGTGTAACAGCAGCGCGAAGCCGGCACCGATCAAGGCCAAAGACGATAACCACGAAAAAGGATATGTGTCACGCAGCGAAATGAAATGGCTCTTCAACGACGACAAGAAAATCATCGACATCAATACGCCAGGAGGAAACAAGGTGATTATCAGCGAGGATGACAAAAAAATCCATCTGGAAGACCAGCATGGTAACAAGATCATCATGGACAAGGACGGCATCCTGATCGAGAGCATTAAAGATATCAAGATCAAAGCTTCGAAGGATATCAACGGAGAAGGAACAAATTTTAATGTCAAAGCCTCCACCAAATTCAAAGCTGAGTCTGGCGGCGGAGAGCTTTCTACAGGCGGAGGGACAACGACGGTCAAAGGAGGATCTGTAATGATAAACTAACTATGCCACCAGCAGCGCGCGTAACGGATATGCATACCTGCCCGATGTCAGACGGGCCCAAACCCCACGTCGGCGGTCCGATTATGCCCGCCGGCTGCCCAACGGTCATGATCGGCGGAATGCCTGCGGCCCGAGTAGGCGATATGGCAAGCTGCGCAGGGCCACCGGACACAATCGCAGCCGGGTCGTCGACGGTCATGATCGGCGGCATGCCCGCTGCACGGCAGGGTGACAGCACGGCGCATGGCGGCGTAATCGTGGCAGGATGCCCAACAGTAATCATAGGCTAAAATCAAAACGCAACGCATGGATAACCAGGTGATCAACAATTTTCTCGGAACCGGCTGGGGATTCCCTCCCACTTTCAACGCCATGGAAAAGAGCGTGGAAATGCTGTCAGGCGTCGATGACATCTACAGCAGCCTCCATATTCTGCTCACCACCATGCAGGGCGAGCGGATCATGCAGCCGCGTTATGGATGCAACGTCGAGGAACTGGTGTTCGAGCCGCTTGACACGGCCCTCAAAACGCTGATGATCGACAAGATAGAAACCGCGATCTTGCTCTACGAACCAAGGATCACGGCCGATTCGGTATCGATCAAGGAACAGAATGACAACAGCGGACTGGTACTGATCCAGATTGACTTTACGGTAAAGACGACCAACTCGAGATTCAATTTTGTTTTCCCATTCTATAAAAATGAAGGTACCGAGATTCTGAACTTTCTTCTGAATCCACCATCACAGGATAATTCATTATAAAAACTATGAGTAATTGCGAAAATATCATCAATCCTTTGGGGCTAAAGCGTGAAGGTACCGACCAAAACCAGCGGTTGGTGGCTATGCTCAAGCCCGATTCGGCACCAATAGATGCCCGCACGATTGCCGATGATTTGGTTTTTTCGCAGCAATTAGCCGCAAAACTCAAATATTTTGGATTAAATGACACAAATCTCAATAACCAAAACTGGCAAGTTTTCTTTGACTCGGACGTATCGGTAACGTTGGCTTTGTTGGCGGTACAGAATCTTGACGAGTATAAAGAAGCAATCAGCTCACTTTTTAATCAGATAAGAAACGGCAAAGATAGCCTTGGCAATGATTATCCTGATAATCAGCTAAAAGTTCTATTTGGTAATTTGTTCAATCTCATTAGCACGTTGGCATTGCAGATTGAGCGTTTTCAGAAGGCATTACCCGAAAATAATGCTCTAAAAATCGGTATCCAGAATCTAATCAAAACCAAATTAACCAAGTCTTTTGAGCGGCTATGGGCTTATTACCAAGCAGCAAAAAGCAATAATCTGATTGATGAAACTGGCTCTACTGACCTCAAAATAATGGGTCAGAGTATTGAAAAATCACAGGTAGTTTTTAACTCTCAATTTGGTAAACTCTGGACAGATGGCACGAGTGAATGGACTGCTTACAAGATAGGCATATCGGCCGATGATAGTATTTACAATCTGACCGAGCCTGCCCTCAAAAGACGCTTGTATTTTGCCACTACTCATAATTTTTTTACGGCTATATTCGACCAATTTTTACGGGGATTCACAAAAATTGTAACCGAAGCCAATACCCAACTACAAGAGACTCTTACCAAACAAAATGACCACAAGCCGCACTTGGCTTTGTTTATTTCTTTTTTGAAATTACTCGAATTTGCTCGTAAAGATGCCAATTCGATCACAAAACACCACCTTAACTTATACTACAAGGAAATTTTAAAGATTTCGGAGCGCAGCCCCAAACCCAACCAGGTGCATGTGATCTTCGAGGCAGCGAGGTTTGTTGTTGAGGATACCCTCGTTAAAAAAGGGACGCTGCTCAACGCCGGGAAGGATTCGGCCGGTAATGAACTGGCCTATGAGGTTGATGACGATACCGTGATCAACAAGGCAAAAATCACTTCTCTGTGCTCGGTGTATATCGGCACTAATAAAGATAAGGATCTGAGCATCAGCACGTACGATCTGGAAGGCAGGGTTTATGCCTCGCCCATTGCCAACTCGGAAGATGGCCTCGGAGCCGAACTTATGTCCGCTGAAAAACAATGGACCCCTTTTGCTTCCAAAAAATATGTCAATGGAGTATTGCAGGATATCACCATGCCCAAAGCTGACGTGGGTTTTGCGATTGCTTCGCACTATTTGTACTTGAAAGAAGGCCCGCGTAGAATCAAAATTAAGGTTTCGACCAATACCTCATTGCCTGACCACGGTGGTTTATGGGAGGCAGAAGTTACAACCGCCGAAGGGTGGTCGAAACTTGACATTAAGACAAGTTTTGCTTCAAATAATTTGGAATTTGAGGATGCTAAAATTCTGGCTGATTTTCCGGCTATAGTACCATTT
>CAZLJT010000093.1:0-12645 GCA_964559905.1 uncultured Aquiflexum sp. | reverse complement strand
GGGACTTGGTTTGGCACTGATAAAATAAAACTGTGCATTGGGTACAACAGCAGTTACTTTTTCCATGATTTCAAAAAACTCGTCCAATATCTGTCTTACAGGTTTACCCGCATTGATATCATTATCCCCCTCGTAAATAAAAATCTTTTTGGGTTCAAATTCCAATACCAATGGGTCAAGATATTTGATCAGGTGATGTGTTTGTGAACCTCCAAATCCTGTATTTATGATTTTGGCTTTAGGAAAGTCTTTTTCCAGGCTTTTCCACATCCGGATACTTGAACTGCCTGTAAATACCACGCCTCCTTTTTCCCATTCTACCTGTTGATATTTTTTTGAAAGATTCTCAACTTCTATCTTAAATTTGTCAGTATCCTGTGCATAAATGGGGACAATAAATGAAGTGTGGTAAAAAACGACAAGAATGAAAAATAGGGTTTGGTAAGATTTTATCCGCATGATTTTTATTTGCAATTTAATTTTTTCTTTTGGATTGGGTAGATCAAAAACGTACATATTTTGAGCAATTTTAAAAAATGAGCGTTTACGAACAGGGATAAAAAATACTTTTTTCGAAGGCTGTTATTTTTATTTACCCCTAGAAACCGCACTTTGAAGCACAGATTGCCAGATTCCGTCCCAAATATTAAACCTATTGGGCAGATCTATATAATTTCATGAGCTAGTTGCTCGTTTTTTGAGGAACATATCCTTCATCCTGTCTTTTGTACACATGAAAAAAATTAACCGCTTCTTTTTGTTTTGCTCAGGTGTCTATGCACCATTATTGATTAAGACACCGACGGAGACACACAAATATGTCGGCATTGGAGGAACTGTTTTTTTTACAGGACTTTTGGCCGCTACTTCGGCTTCTTATGCCCTTTACACAGTTTTTCAGTCTGTATGGTATGCCATAGGTTTTGGACTGATTTGGGGTCTGATGATTTTTAATTTGGATAGATTCATAGTTTCCAGTATGCGCAAAAGAAATAATGGCTGGGCAGAATGGAAAATGGCGATTCCCAGACTTGTTTTTGCGGTTTTGCTGGCGGTGGTTATTTCCAGACCTTTAGAGCTTAAAGTTTTCGAAAGAGAGATCAACAGAAAACTGGATGAGAAAAAAACTGAGATGATAGCCCAAAGCAAAGAGGCTTTGAAAGCAGGCTTTAACGAAATTAATGAACTTGAAGCAAAAAAAGACAGCCTGAAGAGTGAACTTTCTCAAGCTATCGCTTTTAGGGATAAATTACAGGAGGAATATGATTATGAGCGTTTCGGTACAAAAACAGATGGGACTAGTGGTATAGTTGGCTTGGGAAGCAACGCCAAAAAGAAAGAACAGCAATTGGATGCTGCCCAGCTAGAACTTGAAAATATCAGGGCAGGACATCAAATCAGAATTGATTCCCTCGATGTACAGATCAGAAGATTCACATTGGCCAAGGAAGCGGAATTTGAAAAGCTACAACCTGGAATAGATGGGTTTGATGGGCTGGCAGCAAGGTTGGATGCACTCCACATATTGACCAAAGAAAGTGAGGCCATGAAATGGGCCAATATCATGATCATGTTACTTTTTGTAGCGGTCGAAACAGCTCCCATTTTTGTAAAGCTGATTAGCCCCCGTGGACCTTATGATGAACTCTTAGATTTGTCAGAATTGCGGGTAGAAGTATACACCAAAGAACAATCCACCAAGGCCATTGAAAAAAGTGAACATAACATTCAGGTTTTTAAGGCAGCTAATGGGTCGGGGTGATACGAAAGATCACTGGCAATGAACTAATCTGAGCGTCCCGTCATGCTGACGTAGGAAGCATCTCATGGGGATCCGCAAATGATTAAAATAAACATAATTAGGACCTCTGGAGATTCTTCGTGCCCACCAATGACAGAATTTCGGAGCGTCATGCAGAACGTAGTGAAGCATCTCCTAAGGTATCGGAGATTCTTCGCCTTAGCAAGCTGCGGCTCTGAATGACGAGAAACTTGATGTCATTTCCCATTCTGTAAATGCCAATTGTTGATGACGCAGAAACCGATGTCATTCCCCTTTCTGAACATTTCCAAAATTTTGTCAACTCGGTATGATAAGGATATGCCTTCTCTGGGATAAAAAGTTATTAACAGTTCAAAACCTAAAAAGAAAGGGTCATCGAAAGGGTAATCGTAAGGTTATCATTGAAGCTTGGATTTGCATATGGACCATACCTGTAAAATGCACCCAAACCCCAACCTCTATATTGCAGTCCGGCCTTTTGCTTGATGATGTTCTTGAGTTCAATTCCCGATTCCCAATAGCCTTTTTCCATGGTTTTGAATTCCACAAAGTCATAAAAATCCGGATTGGTCAGCGTACCGATTGCGAAGCTTTGAAAAAATTTCAACTGCGGTGCGAAAATAACACTTCCTGCTTTTTTATAAAACAAAGGACCTGTTTGATGGGCATAATTTACCATCAGACTTCTGTCTGAAAGGAATTCATAAAGAAACATGGTCTGAAGATATCCTGGAAAGGAAAGTGCAAAATCCAGCGCATTCCGCTGTCCGATATTAATACCATAGCCTGTATTCAAATAGGATAGAGGCAGGTTGTTTCCCCAAATTCCATGACCTGAAATATGAAACTGATTCAAAGAATTGCCGGAATTCCATTGGTGTTGAAATCTGAATTCGGTATTGACAAAGTCCACATTTCCGCCGAATAATTCAGGGATGGCTTTAGATACCCTCATACTGATGACCGGATAGGAGACCGCCCATGAAATGAGGTTGTTTCCGATTCTTGAAAGGCTTTCATTTCCTGTCCACCTCAAATTCAAGCCTGCTTCCGAAGCCCGGAAAAATTGGGGAAATCCATCTGTTGGATTGAGATCTGTGAAATCCAGAATATTGCTCCGATCTTGAACCGAACCGAAAACTCCTATCCTAGTCCCTTTCAGGGGTATCTGCGAAAATTCCACACTGTAGTTTTCCACCTTGTCCATTCGCTCAGCAATGAATTTTCTAAACACATCCCCGCCCGAACTGAAGGAATTGCTCCTTGGCAATAAGCTTCTTCCAGGTTCTTCCAAGTCTTGGTGGTAATTGAAGTTAAGCCTGGAATCGTACTTCTTGTCAAGATTCAACTCTAATCCACCGCCGTATTTCCACCCCTTATCCCGAAATCCATATCTGAAGTAACCTTCAACCCTGAAAAAATCAGATAAAGTCTCATTGGAGGATAAACCCAGGCCAAGCCCGACTCCTTCGAACCTGTTGAATCGAAGCAGCCTATTTGGAATAAGGTCAACAATACCTAAGGGGATTCTTCCTGAGGAAATTTGCGTGAGTACTTTGGAAAGGAGGTTAAGCTTTCTTTTGTCCTTGGGATCCATTTGATCAAATCTCAGATAAGTAAGATATTCTCTTGTGGTGAGTGAATCAATCCTCAATTCATTCCAATCGTATTTGGTATTTTGTATGTCAAAAGTCAGGGAAATAGGTCCAAATCTTGTCTTATGATCAAGCTCATTGATTTTTATTTCTGAGATAAATGTTTGATTGATAACCTTTAGCCCTTTTCCTTCAAACTCCATTTCAGGAGCAAAATAAATGCTATTGAACTGTTGGGGGAACCAATGTTCTCCTTGCCATTGGTTTTTTTGTTGTATTTCAAAAATCAGATTGGTATCAGGATCGGAAGGAGAAAGGGTCATGTTTTCAATGGCAAATTGCTTATCTGAAATATATAACAGTCCTTTACCGAGTTGGTATACTTTTCCTTCCTTTGGTTGGTAAGCCACTATATAAGTTGTTCCCAGATCATTTTTAATACTGTCTTCCAGAAAATACTCATATTTTCTTAGTCCATCGCCGGAGATCGGATTGACATAGGGGACTTCAAGAATTTTGATATGGTCGGTATAGAAAGAAAATGGTTGAAAACTGTTGGAAGCCATTGCTACTAGGGGGTTTTCAATGCCGGACATTTTGGAAGCCAATACCGTTTCATTCTTTTTTCCTGGCTTCTTGTAATTCACTGCTGAATAACTTTCCGCCATAAAAATGTGGCCTCCCTGTAGAATTTGGGCTGTACTGTCATCATATTCCGGACTTTCTTTCAATCCGTCCAAAGTCAAGACCAATTTGTTGTAGCTAATGTAGCTATAGATGTTTAGTTTATCAGGATCGTTTAATTTCTTATTTTCAATTACCTTTTTTATGATCGGGATTGCCGGGTTTTCATCTACCCTAACCTGTATTTCGCCTAGATTTATAGTGATGGGTTGAAGTAATATTTCAGGATTTGCTCGCAAGGAGGAAACCTTAATGTTCAATTTTTCAAATCCCACATGCGAAACCCTAACTGAGTCACTTTCTGATTGAAATTCAAGCCTATACAAACCCCTGACATCCGAGACAGTTCCTTTGTATTTTGAATTTCCTAAAAGTTGAATGGATGCAAAAGGTATGATATTTCCGGTTTTGCTATCAAGGACTTGACCTTCAATTTGAAAAGTTTGGGAAATAAGTTCCTTTGTGGTAGAATAAAATATTATAAAAAAGAGTAGGGCTGCTTTTTTCATTGTTTAAAAACCTAATGATTAGCTGAATAATACTTTATGTATTGGAAAGATTTTTAGTTTTTGGTAAGTATACTTAGTTTAAAAAGAATAGTTTACTACAAATACATAAAAGACTAAAAACATGGATAGTTTAAATTTTAATGGATATTTGATTGAGTTGGTCCATAATTTCAGGAACTGATTTCCATTCTGGGCCCATCATCAAATTCATTCAATTGAATACCTTCCATTACCCTGTGAGTAACTTGTCTATATAGGATGGCAAAATATCCAAGTCTGTTTGAATTGGACCGGCATTCCATTATAATATTGTCCAGTTTTTCTATAACCTCTTCAATTTTATTCATTTGGCATTGAGGATTATAGTTTCCAAAAAATCACCAACGAAATAAGCCACCAACGCCGCCACAAATCCCAGAGCAAGTGTTTCCAATACACTCTTGAAAACATTGGTTTGATTCACATAACTTTTTAGCCAACCCACTACCACAAATGCTACACCCGTAAATAGGCTTGTCCAAAAAAACAGATCGATTTCAGTTTCATTTAAAAAATCATATACATAAACCATCAATGGAATGAATCCCACCAGGATAAAGGAAACTAATGTTGCCAGTCCAATTTTAAACGGGCTTTTAGAGTCTTTAATCATGTTGAGTTCATCTTTCATCATTTCTTCTACCCATCGGTCACGGTCAGATACAATGACATCAACCACTTTTTGGAGTAAATCTCCTTCAAATCCTTTTGCCTTATAAATTTCAGCAATTTCTTCCCTTTCTTTTTCAGGGATATTATCCACTTCCCAATATTCGATGCTTTGGTGCTTCTTATAATTTTCATTTTCTGATTTGGATGACAGATATGCCCCGACTGACATGGAAAATCCATCCGCAAGTAAATTGGCAAAACCCAATATTATGATAATGGAAGCATCAAGATTGGCTCCCACAGCCCCTGCCACTACAGCAAATGTCGTTACAGCCCCATCTATGCCACCATATACAAATTCCCGGAGGTAATCTTGGAGATTTCCCAAAAACCTTATTTCCCGATGGATTTTAGCTTCATTCATGGTCAGAGATTTTCAAGGAAAAACTTTTTCACATTTTCACCCATAATAGCCCTGATTTCATCTTCGGAAAACCCCTCCTGCATTAAGGCTTCCACAATAATCGGAAACCCCATAATATCAAAAGGCATAGCCACGCTTCCATCATAATCCGAACCTAAGGCAATATGTTCTACACCTACCAGATTTTTGACCCTTTTCATACTTGCGACAATACCTTCGATTTCATTGTTCCCAACTACCTTATCAAAAAATGCTATGCCTATTATCCCTCCTTTAGCCGCCAATTTTTTTATCTGTTCATCGCTTAGATTCCTCGGAGAATTGACTACTGCCCTGACTCCAGTATGAGAAACCATAACGGGTTTTTCAGAATATTCCAAAATATCATCAAACATTCTTGGGGATACATGTGCCAAGTCAATGATCATTTTCAGTTCATTCATCCGCTTGATGACCTGCTTACCAAAATCTGTCAGTCCATCCCCACTGACCCCGTGGGCAGATCCGCCCATTTCATTGTCGAAAAAGTGCATGGGGCCGATTAACCGAACACCCGCTTCATATACTTCTTCAAGATTTTGCATGTCACCCTCCAAAGCATGCGCTCCTTCTATTCCCAATAATCCTGCAATGATTTTTTTGTTGGTTTTTCTGGCTTCAATAAGTCTTAAAACATCTGCTTTGGACTTAATTAATATAAATTCATCGTTAAAATTATTGCCATAATCACGCAGCTTGTAAGATTGATAAATTGTACGGTTCATCAAGCTAAACCAATTGGAAATAGGTCTTCCCTGCGCAATATTCAATAGTGTAATATTATCCGTTGCATCTGCACTATTTATCTCCATATTCTGTCCTTTCGGGGACTTGGTTACTATTGTGAACACCTGCAGGGCTATATTCCCTTCCTGCATTCTTGGAAAATCCACATGTCCATAGTCTGATCTCTTGCTCAAATCCCTTCCCCAAAGTAGTGCATCACAGTGGAGGTCGGCAACAAAATCCAAAGCATTGAACAAATCTAATGCTTCTTTAGAAACTTCATATGGTGGGGTATTTTTTACAGGATTACTACCTTTTTCAATGATGGCAGGTACAAACAATGTGGCAATCCAATATATCAAAAAAACACTAATCAAAACATAAATTCCTTTTCTCATGGACCTTGGTATTTGGCATTCAAGTTAAGGAAAAATGAGCTTTGGCAATAATCTTGCTATAGTTTTGTTTTTCAAAGATTATCCTTCTTCCAAAATCTCTTCCCCGGTTTTTACCGGTATCAGATTTTCCAATTCTTCCATCGTAAAAAGTTTTGACCGGATCATAAACCTGACCCCCATAGGTATTTCAATGGAGAAACTGCTGCCCCTTCCCGGAGTCACATCCAAAGTCAATTGGGTGTGTTTCCAATATTCAAACTGATCCCCACTCATAAAAAAATCACAGCCATAAATCTTCCCTAACCAAATATCATTTCCACCTACTTTGAAATCCCCTTTTTCAAAACACATTGGTGATGAACCATCACAACATCCGCCGCTTTGGTGAAACATCAGTTCTGTTCCAAAGCGTTTCCGCAAAGTATCAATGACGTCCATTGCAGCTTCTGTGATCAATACTCTAGGGATATATTTTTTATTGGACATGGTTTTTGGGGTTTATAGAAACGAGAAGCGAGATGTTAGAGGCAAGAGACAAGAAACAAGAAATAAGAGCTAAGAAACAAGAAATAAGAATCAAAGCTTGTCCCGAAGAATTTCGGGGAATCAAGACAGGCAAGATGGTGGTGGAGGTGTACTATTTAGTTTTAGAAGCGAGAACCGAGATTCGAGAGCCGTGATTTACGAAACAATGTCTACCCTGAATAACAGGAAATAAGACATAAGATCAGAAGAACCTCTCAATTCTTCAATCTTATGTCTCGCTTCTCCCATCTAGCCTCTACCTGCTAAAAGAACCCAAGCTTATTCTTATTATAAGAAATCAGCATGTTTTTGGTCTGACGATAGTGGTTAAGCATCATCAGATGGTTTTCTCTTCCGAAACCGGATTTCTTGTAACCTCCGAATGGTGCATGCGCTGGGTATGCATGGTAACAGTTGACCCAAACACGTCCTGCCTGAATGGCTCTTGGTATTTGGTACAACTCATGGGCATCCCTGGACCATAGACCTGCGCCCAATCCATACATGGTATCATTAGCGATTTCTATGGCTTCTTCAGTAGTTTTGAAAGTTGTTACGGAAGTAACCGGACCAAATATTTCTTCCTGGAACACTCTCATTTTGTTATGTCCCTTAAAGATTGTTGGTTGAATATAATAGCCATTTTCCAAACCTGAATTCAAAAATGCCTTATCACCTCCGCAGAGAACTTCAGCCCCTTCCTGCTTTCCAATATCCAGGTAAGAAAGGATTTTCTCAAACTGGTCATTGGAAGCTTGCGCACCCATCATGGTATCTTCTGCCAAGGGATGCCCCATTTTGATTGCTTTAGTCCTTTCTATTACCTTTTCCATAAAAACATCATAGATATCCTCATGAACCAAAATCCTTGATGGACAGGTGCAGACCTCTCCTTGGTTGAGTGCGAAAAGAACCGCACCTTCCACACATTTATCAAAGAATTCATCGTCTGCATCAGCAATGGATTTCATAAAGATGTTGGGAGATTTTCCGCCCAATTCCATGGTAACAGGGATCAGGTTTTCGGAGGCATACTGCATGATCAAACGTCCTGTGGTGGTTTCACCTGTAAAAGCTACTTTGGCTACTCGTGTAGATGTGGCAAGTGGCTTACCCGCTTCCGGTCCAAAGCCTGTGACTACATTCAATACCCCTGGAGGAAGGATATCACCGATCAGTTCCATCAATACCATTATACTGGTAGGAGTCTGTTCTGCGGGCTTTACTACTGTACAGCATCCTGCTGCTAAAGCAGGTGCAATTTTCCAAGTAGCCATCAACAAGGGAAAATTCCAGGGAATGATCTGACCGACTACGCCCAGAGGTTCATGCAATGCAATACTTACAGTGTGTTCATCATGTTCGGAAATCGTGCTTTCATCTGCCCTGATAACACCAGCAAAATATCGGAAGTGATCTATACAAAGCGGTAAATCCGCTGCTCTTGTTTCTCTTAAGGCTTTTCCATTATCGATGGTTTCTATCCTTGCCAGCATTTCCAGGTTTTCTTCGATAACATCTGCTATTTTGTTCAGCAATCGGCTTCTTTCAGCAGCAGGAGTTTTAGACCATTTTGGAAATGCTTCATGGGCTGCGTCCAATGCTTTTTCAACATCGGCTTTATTTCCGCGAGCTGCTTTGGAAAAGACTTTTCCATCTATAGGTGAGATGTTGTCAAAATATTCTCCTGAAGCAGGAGCGACCCATTTGCCACCGATAAAGTGATCATACTTTTCTTTGATGCTAGGCCTTTCAACAGGCTTAGATGTAGATAAGGTTAAAGTTGTCATAATTTTTGATTATTTTGGATTTAACCAAATTTACAAATCTAAATTTTAAAATCATCAACTTATCAAATCAACTTATCCACTAGATTTGATTATTCCCCTTTTATATTCAGATTTTTCTTCAAATCGGTATGGCATATCATTTAAAGTCAGCATTCGTAAACTAAACCTGAGTTTTGAAAATGATTCATAATTACTATATTTAAACCTACCCTAAATTACCAATATGCAGAATTCTTTGATTGCAAGTGTGCCTTGGAGAAATAATAGAGATTTGAAGACTCTTGTCGAAAACAGGACCACCTATACCCTTCATGATTGTGAATTGAATATTTTTGAAACCCATCAGGAAGCAAAAGATGTTAATTTAGTTTTTGGGGATTTGGTACTAACTACCATGCTCAAAGGGAAAAAGGTAATGCACCTGTTTGATAGACCAGGTTTTGATTATCTTCCAGGCGAATCGGTGATTGTTCCGCCAAATGAAATGATGAAGATTGATTTTCCAGAGGCCAAGTTGGATAATCCTACCCAATGCATAGCTTTGTCCATTTCTTCCGAAATGATTGAAAATACATTTAATCTGCTCAATGAAAGACTCCCTAACAGGGAATTGACCAAAGAATGGGGGCTTGACCTGTCATACTTTCACCTCATCAATACCAAGGATCTTTCTGAGATCATCAATAGATTTATCAGGATTGGGGTGAGAGAGCGATCCAAAGAAAAAGACTTGATAGCCTCATTTGCATTGAAAGAGCTTTTGATCAGGCTTACACAGACTCAGGCCAGAGAAATGCTGGAAATGACCTACAGGACCCAAGCCGGTTCCAACCGATTGGCTTTTGTCGTGGATTATATCAAAAATAACATCAGAGAAAATCTCAATCTTGATGTATTGAGTGAAAAGTCCAATATGAGCAAAGCACATTTTTCGCGAACATTCAAAAATGAACTGGGACTTTCTCCTATGGAGTTTATCCTCAACCAAAGATTGAAACTTGCTAAGCAATACCTTCAAATGGGAGATTTTCAGGTTCAGGAAGTTTGTTTTATGGCCGGATTTAATAATACAACTTATTTTATTCGAGCCTTTAAAAATGAATTTGGTGTTACGCCAAAGGTTTTTCAAAATGCAGGAAAATAACCAAATTTACTTTGGGTGTTAAAAAATTGTTAAAAAATATTTTATGGTTTTTATGGTTGTTTCATTTGATTTTGATAAGTTTAGAAAATTTTGGTGGCGAAAAAACATAAAAAGTTTAAATTTTACCAAAGTTTATATGGCTATAGTCAGTTACAAATAAACCCTATTTTGGAGTCTTTTTTAAAGACTCCTTTTTTTATGCCTTATTTTTAAACCGATATTCTTCATTTTTACAAGAATTATACTAAAATGGGTTAAAATTAAACCCTACTTTTTCATAATTTGTATTGTTCCATTTTAAAGGATTCAATTTTATCGGAGATTTTGGTATTCCAAGTTTAATTTCCGGATTCAGAGCTTGAATTTAAAACTTGAATGCAAAGAGATTTTATTTTAGGGATCTAAGGGGCTGGATATTTATCTTTCAAGGCTCCGGGTACAATTAGTGTTTATTCAAAGGAAATTATATTTTTATAATTATGATCGAAGAATTTGAAAACCCTTCCTTTATTACTTTCCAGAGACTCAGAAAATCCATTGGTTTTTTAGGCTTGTTTTTCCCCCTGATTTTGATTCTTTGGGTTTTGGTTTTTGGGGATTGTACCAAGATTCAAAATTCTCTTTCAAATTATTATTACACATCTTCCGGAGATGTTTTTGTTGGTTTGATCTTTGCAATATCATGGTTCCTTATAGCATATAAAGGGTATGATAAACTGGACCATGTGTTGACTAGCTTTGCGGGTTCTTGTGCTATTCTGGTTGCTTTATTGCCAACAGGTCAGAATATGGATGAACAGTGCAGCATCAGAGACTTGGATGAATTGGCTTGGAGGACCACTGCCCATAATATTCTGGCAATCCTGTTTTTCCTGACTTTGGCCTATATTTCTTTTTTTCAGTTTACCAAGACTTCGGGGAACATCACTTCTGAAAAAGTTGATAGAAATAAAATATACCGGATATGCGCCATAATTATGGTAGTAGCCTTGGTGTTTATTCCTGTTTTCTCGGTATTTCCAATTTTCCCCAATGTGATTTTCTGGATGGAATGGGTAGCTATGGCTGCTTTTGGTTTTTCCTGGCTGACAAAAGGCGGTTTTATTCTTGCTGATAGGGTTTAAGCGCTGATTAGGGTGATGATGGAAGGAATTGGGATTTTAAGCTTAAAGCAACCTTAATTTAGTATTCAAGGTGTCCTAAGGATACTTGACATTTTCGGTTAAAATCAAAGGTAACCTTGTTTGAAATAATTTGGAATCATAGACAAAAATCCATTATCTTCAATTAACCACTAATCAATTCAGTATGAATTTAAATGTAAAATCTTTTTTCTTACAGATATTATGTATAGCCTTGGTCCTGAGCTGTCAGAACAAAACAGAAAAGAAAATTGATGAGATTTTTGCTCAATGGAATTCGGACCAAACACCTGGTGCAGCTGTGGCTGTGGTCAAAAATGAGAAAATTGTATTCAAAAAAGGTTATGGTATGTCCAATCTGGAATACGGAATTCCAATTACACCTTCATCAATTTTTCATATTGCCTCTGTATCCAAACAGTTTACTGTATTCAGTATTTTGCTTTTGGAAAATGAAGGTAAGCTATCCTTGGAAGATGATGTCAGAAAATATATCCCCGAAGTACCTGATTTTGGTAAAACGATCACCCTGAGACATTTGGCCAACCATACCAGCGGAATGCGGGACCAATGGAACCTATTGGCATTAGCCGGTTGGAGACTTGATGATGTGATTACCAAAGAACATGTCCTGAAACTTGTCAGCAACCAAAAGGGATTGAACTTTGATCCCGGGGAAGAATTTGCATATTGTAATACAGGGTTTACCCTTTTGGCAGAAGTGGTGTCAAGGGTATCCGGATTGTCATTTACCGAATTCACAGATTCGGAAATATTCAAGCCTTTGGGTATGGGAAATACTTTGTTTTATGATGATCATGAAAAAATTGTTCCCAATAGGGCTTATTCTTATAGCAAGATAGATAGTCTGGGCTACAAAAAGTCAGTGTTAAGTTATGCCAATGTAGGCGCTACAAGTCTCTTCACTACTGTGGAGGATTTAGGCCTGTGGGCCATGAATTTCCAAAATCCAAAAGTGGGGAATAAAGAAATCATTGAAAAAATGAATCTCCCTACTGTTCTAAACAATGGTGAAACCATAGATGGAGCATTGGGGCAGTTTGTTGACAATTATAAAGGAGTTCAGGAAATTTCCCATGGAGGTGCAGATGCCGGATACCGTTCATTTTTTGCCAGGTATCCCGAACAGGATTTAGCAGTAATTGTTTTCAGCAATGATGGTTCCTTTAATTCGGGAGGATTGGCACGTCAGGTAGCCGATGTCTTTTTGGAAG
>CAZLJT010000092.1:1161-12901 GCA_964559905.1 uncultured Aquiflexum sp. | reverse complement strand
ACCGATAAAGGGCGGGCCCAAATGTCGTTCATCACCTTGATTTAGCAAATTTTCAGAATTCAGTTCATTATTTTTTTTTAAAATATAAAGTTTTTTAATTTCTCGGAAAGGGGATTTAAGATGATTCGAAACCAAAGCCTTTTATACCATGGGATATAGCCATTTGAAACAGAAAATGCCAGGCAGGGAGGATGCCTATTGCTAAAAAATAAGGTTAATATTCGGACAATTTAAGTTGAAAGGAAGATGAATGACATTGATTTGACCCAGAAGGATCAAAAAGCCAGTTTAAAATTCACCAGTGATTGGGTTGGATTTGGATTAAGACCTGGCATATTGGTTCTTCCTGCCATTTGTTTATTGATGAAGTAATTTTCGGGAGTTACTTTCACTGCAAAATCAATTTTTTTGTTTTTTCCTGATTTTCCGGAAAATGAATTATTACTAAGGTTTTCCTTTTTGTATTTACTGAATACTATTTGTTGGGTAACCAATGCAAGAGCTGAGGGCAGTCCAATATACAAAGAAGGGGATTCTGATTGGGTCAAAGCTGCAATGCCCAATCCGATCAAAGCTGCGCCTCCAGTTGAATAACTGATGGTACTTCCTTGTTTATTGGTCAGGTAAACACCTTTTACTGACTTTTGTCCAAAATAAGTTCCCAAAACAGTTCCTGCCGCAGGAATCAATAAAATAGCATTTGAAGCATCCTCCTCCAAGACCTCCACTGCCGCTGCAAATCCAAGACCTGTAGAGATAACTGATAAAGCGGCTACATTAAACACATCACCCTTTGTATACGCATAGTTTTGTGAGGCTTTGTTTCCCAAAGCAAATCCAGCAGCTCCACCGGCCAACAAAGAAGCACCATAAATATTGGCATTTTCAACACCCAGAGCACCTGTGGCCGCAAGTCCAAGCCATGGACCGATAATTCCATACAACCTCATCAATTCTATATGCCCTTCCGAATAATTGTTTTTCTTCTGAAGTTGGAAACCTACTTCCCCCAAAGCAATACTTCCGACAGTAGCAAGTCCAAATGCCAATCTACCTGTATTGTCATTATCACCACCGATCATCAGACCTAAAGAACCTCCATAGATCAGCCCCAGAAATTTCCCTGTATTGCTGGCCCGAAGAACAGGTCTTGTGATATCCTTGTACTTGTTTGGATTTATAACCGGTCCTAAAGCCCAAAGCCCCGCAGTCAAAAGCGGTAAACCAACTGCCGCTGCATTATCAATTTCAGCAATTGTTACAAGACTTAAACCATAAATAAATCCGTAACCAACATTTATTGCCCGGTCCCGACCTCTCCATTCGAATTCCTCCTGTGTTGGTTGCGGTTGTTGGATTCCAAACAGTTCTCTATCCCATTGGGCCTTCATCTGCCCATACTTTATTTTCTCTTCCTCTGATAGACGGCTGTAATAATTATTCAGATAAGATTCAAAGTCCAATAAATAGGAATTTTCATCCTCGGAAAGCGCATCGCCTACTATTTGCTTTTGCTTGATTTCACGATAAGTAGGTTTGTTAGATTCTTCCCAGTAACCACGTGCGGTATATAAACTCTGTGCGGAAGTAGATATCTCTAGGGAAAGAGTTAGCAAAAGAGTCAGGAAAAGGGGCAGGATACCCAAATATGTTTTCATGTTAGTATGGTTTTAATAAGTATATTTTTAATTGGCTTGGTATTCTTTAACGTTTTCAGAGAATGGGATAGTTTTCCTTTCTTTTGAAAATGGCATTTGGATTGATTTACCCTTTTTCGCGGATCAATGACTATTTCCTTTTAGCTTCATTAATATGTAAACTAAAGAAGTTTTTGTAAAAGAAACGAATTAAAAAATAATTAAATATTCTATGTTTTTAGTACGGATCAATAATCAGACTTCTATAAACAGGAACCCTATCCGTACACATTGATTTCTTTTGATTTGGATATATTGGAATTGCAAATTCCATTCATCTGTCCTCGGGATTGAAAATCCCGAGGAGCTGAGAAAACAAATCCCGAGGTGCTACCTCAAAGAATTGATATATGCTGCAATTTTCAAAGCTTCCTCTCTTGGAACTTGGGGCATTGCGGCCATGGGAGTAGCATAATCAGGCCAGTTTTCAGGTTTTGGATTATAAATCAGTTCTACAATTTGTTCGTTGGTATATTTTCTTTTTGCAATGTCCGCATAGGAGGGACCAACCTGCTTTTTGTTGGCCTGATGGCAGGCGGTGCAGGTGTTTTTGGCCAAAAGTGAATTGATCACTGCCATTGATGGCAGCTCTTCGGCTTTTGGTGCTGCCGGTATATTCTGACTCGTCAAGGCCACAGGTTTTTTGGTTGTTGCTGCTTTTTTTGCTTCTTCAGCTTTGATTTTCTCCTGTTCTAACACTGAATTGAATTGACTTACTTCAGCAATGGCGAGTTTTTCTCCAGTTGGGATATTATTGAGTGTATAATAGGCAGTGGGGTGTACCAAAGAATGGAATTCTTTTTTCTCTCTGATTCCTTCCAATGAAATTCTATGGATATAATATCTCCTCAGTCCGTCAACAATGATCCTGACTTTCATTCCGTCCTCGGAGACTTGAACACCTGAAACAGGGTTGTCCATAATATTAACAGGAGGACTGCCGTAAACAGGGTGATATTTATACACAAAACTTTGTACCGCATAAGAAGCAAGGTCTTTGGCAGAATTGACATCAATAGGCTTGGTGAATTCAATTTCAAATCCATCTGGCATTGACTTTACAGTCCTCATTTCGAAAGGAATTTCATTGTTCCATACCAATCTTTGCAGACCTTCATTGGCTTCACCTGCTGAGCCCCAACCTCTGTTTGTTTCTCCTACAAAAAGTGATTTATCAGGAGCGAACACCATCCTCAAAACCCCGGATTGAAAGCCGCTTCTGAAATCAATCGAAGCTCCCTGGTACTCACCATTTACTTTTTCCAGAAAAATTCTCATGATTTTACTTTGACCTTGATCTCCGACTAAAACCTGACCTTCAAAAGGACCAAGATGTCCTTTTGGAATCTGTACAGGTTCTGCATTGGATATACCGTGAATGCCATGCGGAAGCCATACAGCCGGCAGTTTGAGGTCTGGTAACTTCTCCTTAGCCTCATACATGGTTATAAACTCTTCATCTACAACATTTTCAGGCTTGATGTATCTTCCATTTGTATCTTTTACTTTTCTTGGATCTATGACTGCATCAAATTGCGCTGAGGTAAGTTTCAATGGTGAATTTTCCACTCCAGTCCAAGCCAATCCAGCAGGATGACCAGTAAAATCACCTTTCTCCAAATGCCATAAACCGCCGGAACCCATATAATCACCTTGGTTTTCGGTATAAAACAATTCACCGTCGATTATTCCCAAACCTGCCGGAGAACGCATGCCTGTTGCAAAGGGCTCAATGGCACCGTATGGAGTGATTTTGATGACCCACCCTCTGTAAGGTACCCGGCTTTCGCCTCTCCACCATTCCTGATTTCCAAAAGCCACATTTCCGGAGACATAGAAGCTGCCGTCATTTCCAACTTTGGGACCAAAGCTATATTCGTGGTAATGTCCCGAAATAGGCCATGAAGCAAATGTTTCGTAAAGATCAGCCAAACCGTCCTGATTAGTATCAGTCAACTTGGTCAATTCACCTCTTTGAGCACAATAAAATGAGCCATCCTTGTATACCAGTCCAAGGATTTCATGTAATCCAGATGCGAATTTCCTGAAATAGGGTCGGGGACTTGTAGGGTTTTCTACAATAAAAACATCTCCTCTTCGTGTCGCTACTCCCAAATGGCCATTGGGCAACATGGCCAATCCGCCGACTTCAAGTAAAGTCCCTTCAGGTGAACTGACTTTCATGATTTTGTAGTAATCTTCCTCCATGGGAGATTCCTGACCATTTGCGGGCTGATTCGCTATTATTGACAGGCAGATCAAAAATTTAATTGTATATAATAATTTAAAGTTTTTCATCTTTTATCGGGCAATAGGTTAAAACAAGAGGGAATATTGTAATGGAAGGCTGATCGATACCATCAAATTTTGTCCATCAGCACCGCTTTCAATGGATGGTTTGGAAGGAGATTTTGGATCCATTTGGATATAGTAACCCTTGTCTACTACCCAATACAATCCATCTCGGATTAATTTGATATCATCACCGGAGGCGATGCTGTAGCGTTTGTTGGCAGTGATACCTTCTGTAGTCAGGGTTCTGTCCAATCCTTTTCCATCTGCTCTTCCAATTATAAAATCTTTGAAATCTACTCCTATGTTTATATAATGAAATTCTACGCCTCCATTTTTGAGCTGATATCCTTTTGCCTTAAATTTCTCACTCATGGCCGTGAATTCTGTATCGTGAAGGTTTTTTTCGGGATTGCCGAGAAAAACCACTGCCCCGAGAGGCTTGGAAACGCCGTTTCCTCTATTGTTCCACATCGGAGTGGCATCCAAAAAACCGCCCCGCCAAACTTGCACCAGGTTGCCGGTATTCAGATTAAATGAGTAATGTACCTTTTGGCTGCTCGCAACAGACACGGCATGCGTAATCCTATTACCGTCCGGTAAATCAATAAAACTCCTGAGCACTGGCACTTCATTCTGATCTACCAGGATCGGATCGATAGTTAATACAGGTTTGGTGTCATTTTCAGACAAGGGGACTTCCCCTCTTAATCCAGGACCGGCCATAAATAAATCAAAACCGTTATCCGACCAATCATTAGTTTTGGAAACGAGTATTTCTATAGGGAATGTACCTTTTTCCATTCTCACATCAGCTCTTTGGTATGGTTCTCCCATCTCAGTCAACTTCTTATTATTGACCTTTAGAGAGCCTGTGCCTGATGAAACCAGCATATGAATAGTATATTCCCCTGATTCTGCCAAGGTAATATTGCCATGATAACGAATTAAGTTTTCTCCTGAAGGAGTTTGTATAGGATCCTGAATATTTTTTACCTGGCCTGTTGAAATAGCTTGATAATTTGAAAAATAAGGCTCTTGATTAAAAATGCCTTTGAAGACTTCATATTTCAAATCCGAAAGCAAAGGGGCAGGAGTTTCATATTTGGTGACTTTGATATTTCTAAAAGCTACAGCGCCATGATCTCCTTGGATTCTAATGGGACCTCTTGGGATATCATTGGGTTTCATGGAACCTCTCGTGGGACCGAATACTTCCAGATTTTCATGTATCAAAACACCATTCAGATGGACAGATAAAAATTTTGCATTTTCTGTTTTTTCACCAATTTCATTGAATTTCGGCGCTTGAAAAGATACCTTCAGATTTTGCCAGAGCCCTGGGGCTTGGCTTACATTTTGGCGTGGGGCATAACCTTGATACCCCTTTTGTCCTTCAGGCTGGCTTTCATCCCATCTTTCATAGATACCGCCCATATCTCCTGCGCGTGCAGCAGTCTTGCCCCAGCTGTCAAGGATCTGTATTTCATACTGTCCCATTAGGTAAACCCCTGAATTGGATTGTGGTGCAACCATTACCTCAAGTTCCAAGTCAATGTCACCGAATTCTTCCAAGGAAATCAGATCTTGTCCATTATTTTTCTTGGTGGGTTGGTTGACAATAATTCCTTCACCTTTGGTGAAACTCAAAAGATTGGGCTTATCAATATCTGCCATTACATCTCCGGCTTCTTGCCAGGTTCCGGAATTTGGCCGGAAGGCGGTAAGGGAACTGAGCTGCGAAATCTGTTGGGCAAAAAGCGCATTACAACCCAAAAATCCAGTCAGTATCAAACAACAGGAATGAATTACAAAATTTTTCAAATATGTTTTGGTCATTTTTTCAAAGGATAGGTTTGAAATAGGGAAAACATTGTATCCCGTAAAGATGTTTTAAAAGAGGTGCTTTTCCAAATTACAATCAGCCATGTTGGAGGGCTATTTTAAAAAGTTTTTTCTACCATGTTTTCAATTTTATCCCGTTAGCTTCCCAAGTCGAGTTATATACAACGGACTTTAAACCAGACTTAGTCTTCAGTCCTTGTATTACTTCTAATGAAAAGAAATCCGGTTATCAAATCTTCAATCTAAAACCTGTCTGCCGGCAGGCAGGTCTACCCTTTTCCTTCATCCTTCATCCTTCCCAAAGTCATTCTTGGGCCTGTATTGCTGTTATGATCACCGTATTGAAAATATCATCCACCGTGCAGCCTCTGCTAAGGTCGTTGACAGGTTTGTTCAATCCTTGCAACATAGGCCCTATAGCTACGGCTCCGGTTTCTCTTTGTACTGCCTTGTAGGTATTGTTTCCGGTATTGAGGTCAGGGAAAATCAGTACGGAAGCATTTCCTGCTACTTCTGAATTGGGCATTTTTTGTTTTCCGGTTATAGGATCTACTGCGGCATCATATTGAATGGGGCCTTCCACTTTGATATCCGGTCTTTTCTCCTTGACTATTTCAGTGGCCTTTCGGACTTTTTCAACATCCTCACCTGTGCCTGATTCTCCGGATGAATAGGAAAGCATGGCTACTCTGGGTTCTATCCCGAATCTGGTACTGGTGTCAGCCGATGAAATTGCTATTTCGGAAAGTTCTTCGGCAGTTGGATTGATATTGATGGCGCAATCCCCGAAGATTGTCACTCTATCAGGTAAACACATAAAGAAAATAGAGGAAACCAATGATATTCCCGGCTTGGTTTTTACAAACTGCAATGCTGGTCTTATAGTATGTGCAGTAGTGTGTACAGCTCCTGACACCATTCCGTCAGCATGGCCCTTAAATACCATCATGGTGCCATAGTAAGCAACATCGGTCATCAAATCTCGGGCAACTTCCATGGGCATATTTTTCCCTTTCCTCAATTCGAATAAGGTATTTACATATTCTTCATAAAAAAAAGAATCCTGTGGATTGATGATCTGACAGTTTTCCTGGTTGAGACATAAACCCATTCTGCTGATATTGGTGCTTATTTCATTGACATCACCCAAGAGTGTGATATTCACCACTCCCTGTCTGACCAAACGATCAGCTGCTTTCAATATTCTTTCGTCTTTTCCTTCGGGCAGCACAATGTGTTTTTTCTTCTTCTTTGCCCAACTGACCAGTTGATATTGAAACATTCTAGGAGTCATACCTACAGAAGTAAAGGATGCGATTTTTTCTTCTAAAGCTGGAACATCTATGAATTTTCTGAAAGTACTGATGGCACTGTGGATTTTCTCAGTATTCTCTGGAGTTATTTTTGAATGGATGGTAGCTACCTTAGTGGCAACATAAAATGAAGGGTCTTTTACCCTCAAGATGGGTACAAGAGTATTTGAACCCTCGATCAGTTTGACCACAGATTCTGCAATTTCAAAACCGCCGGTCAATACAATGCCTGCAATTTTGGGGAAGTTTTTAGAGATATTGGCCTGAAGCGAGGCCATGACGATATCTGCACGGTCACCGGGCGTGAGAATCAGTACATTTTGTTTGATGTGGTTCAAAAAATTTGAAATCTGCATAGCGCCGAAAATAAAATGGTCCACTCTATTGGCAAGTTGATTTTCACCGAATACCACTTCGGCATTCAGGAGTTCTCTAACTTCCTTCATGGATGGGCTTTTGAGTTCGATTATTTTTGGAATTACAGCTAGAATGATGTCTTTTTTAATATGCTTCTTTAGAGCTTTTTTAATTTCAATGGCCTGGGATTCTTCAACTTTGTTGACCACTACTGCAATTACCTTGACTTTTCTATTGAGAAAATTATTAATAGTGACCACCGCAGAATTTGTTATTTGGGCGACAGTCTTTTCATCACCTGAAAGCACAATTATCACTGGAGTTCCGAGGTTTTTTGCAACGGTCACGTTCGCGTCAAATTCAAAGGCTGTTCCTTCTCCCAAAAAGTCACTTCCCTCAATAATAGTAAAATCAAATTCCTGTTCCAGACTTTTATATTTACTAATAATTGTATCTATGATTTCTCCCTGTAAACCAGATTCTGCCAAAACATTGGCCTGTTCACGGGTGTAAGCAAAAGATTTTTCATACGTAATCGGCAGCCTGAAATGTTTGATAAGCGTGTCAATATGGGGATCTGTTTTTTCTTCAGGTTTATGATTGATGATTGGCTTGAAATAACCGATCTTTTGACCTTTAGCCAAAAGCATGTCCACCATGCCCATTGCAATGATTGATTTGCCACTAAAAGGTTCGGCTGTCGCTATAAAAATACTTTTGTTGGTTCCCATGTAAATCTTGATTTTAAATTTTGTGCAAAAATACGCAGGATTAGCTGCGGTAAGATTGATTAAGTTTTTGCTTCGGTATGATAATAATCATATTACTCATCCTCGGAAGGATCTTTTGATACAGATCTCCTTTCAGCTGCTTTATCCAAACTGACATTGATCTCAAAACATACCAATATAATCAGAGAAGTGATAAATAACCACAACATCACTGCAATCATGGCTCCAATTGAACCATACAACTTGTTATAAGTGGCAAAGTTATTCAGGTAAAAGGTAAAGAGATAAAATCCCAGAGTGATAAGTACTCCCGCAGTCAGTGATCCTGCAGAAAAAAATTTCCATTTGTCATGCACTGCAGGCGCAAACCTGAATATATAGGCAGTGGCAAAGAGGAAAACAGAAAGCAAAACCAGGAATCTGAAAAATGTAAGCATGTAGTAGTACAAATTGCTCGACACTATTTTCCACTCTGAGATTTTGTACAATACACTACCTCCAAAAATCATAATCACTACCGCTCCACAAATTGAGAGAACCAAAACTAAAACTATACTGATAGCAATTACTCTGGTTTTCCAAAAATTCCGATACTCCTTGGTTCTGTACACTGCATTAAATGCATTCATCATGGACACCACTCCGTTGGTTGCCAGAAAAAGAGCAAGGAAAAAACCGATAGACAATAAACTCTGCCGGGGTTTACTTACGATATCCATGATGGTTGTTTCTGCTTCCTGATAAATGGTTTCGGGTATGATTTCGGCCACAAAAAGCAAAATATTCTGTGTGGTGACATTTTTAAAAAAAATACCTATGTAAGGAATCATGTTCAACAGAAAGAGCAACAAAGGAAACATGGCTACAGTAAAACTGAAAGCCATGGCGCCTGCCCTTTCAGTAATTTCATCCTTTCTCATTTGTTCCAAAAAAATCTTACCTACATCATAGAGATTCTGATCTGGATTCCCAAAGTGGAATTTCCTCAAAACCTTTGCTTTACGGGTAAACTTAATGGAAAATAAACGGAGCCTTTTTTTCACTTAAAAGTGGATTATTGAAAATATGGTCGCAATAAATCTAACAAATATTGAGGAGGTCTGCAGGGCCTGTGGTTGTCTTTTTTCAAAAAGGTCAAAGTAGTCCATCCTATGGTGAGCAAATCACCTTTTTCATTGAAAACCTCATATTCAAATTTTATCCGTATCCCGGGTAATTCTGGAATCTGAGTCTTGATGGTTAACAATTCATCATATTTTCCCGGTTTAATAAATTGTGTATGTAGTTCAAGAACAGGCATGATTATCCCGTCATCCTCCATTTGTTTATAAGAAAAGCCTGCAGACCTTAAGGCTTCCACCCGAGCTACTTCAAAATACATAGCATAATTACCATAATACACATAAGCCATTTGGTCAGTTTCTGCATACCTTACGCGTATTTGTGTTTCAGCTTGGAACATGTTAATAGATTTTGGCTTTGTTCAATGCAGCTTGATATTTTCTGGCATTGATCATATGTTGGTTTAGATTGGAAGCAAAAGCATGGTAGCCGGAAAAATCATCCTTGGCACAAAAGTAGAGATAGTTATGGTCTTCAAAATTCAGAACGGCTTCTAATGCCGATATCTCCGGAAGATTAATGGGGCCAGGAGGAAGCCCTGTGTTTTTATAAGTATTGTAAGGGCTTTCAATTTCTTTATGGATATTGAGTACCCTTTTGATACTGAAATCCCCGGTAGCAAAAATCAGCGTAGGATCTGCCTGTAAGGGCATTTTGATACGTAGCCGGTTCATGTAGACTCCGGCAACTTTGGGTTGCTCATCAGACTTTACTGTTTCGGCCTGTACAATGGAGGCCAAAGTAGAGACTTCATGCGGACTCAAACCGATTAGTCTGGCTTTTTCCTTTCTTGCTTCTGTCCAGAAATTACCATATTCCTTGTACATTCTGTCAAACAGGTTTTCAGGACTAATATTCCACCATACTTCATAAGTATTGGGGATAAACATCGACATGATGGTTTCCTCTTCAAATCCAAATTTTCTGATATTGATGGAATCCATAAGCAAATCCAAAAAGGGATCGGGCGATATTTCAAGGTTTCGGGTTATTTTTTCGGCCAAATCCTCCTTGGTCCGGACATTATTGAATGTAATTCGAACAGGTGTCTGATTGCCTGAACGGAGAAGTCTTACCAAATTAAGGTTGTTTGTTTTTGGAGGGATGGTATATAAACCGGATTTTACCGATTCTTGGTATTTCAAAGCTTTGGATACAAAGCTGAAGGATATCAAGTCGTTGATCACGCGCTTTTCATAAAGGCTATCCACTACCATTTGAAAGGTGGCATTACTCGGGATTTTCAGTATATACGGTTCTTCTTTATCTATCAGGGCATTTGGACTGTAAAATGCCTGATAAAAATAAAAAGAAAGGGTACTCAATAGTACTGAAAAGGTAATAATGAAAATAAGATATATTTTTGTTTTCTTGTCTTCGAGCATATTTTTGAAATAGGATAAAAGAATAACGCCAAAAATAGAGATTTTTGTTCAAGAGGCTAACATCAGCCAGCATCAATGACAAAACTAAACAGAGTTTCCTGTGCAATTATTTTCGATTCGGGCAAAGTACTTTGTGCCCAAAGGAGCGAAAATATGGATTTACCTTTAAAATGGGAGTTGCCCGGAGGGAAAATCGAAGATAACGAGTCTGCCGCTGAGTGTCTCAAAAGGGAAATCTTAGAAGAACTCAACATTGAAATTCAGATCATCAGATCATTTGAAAGCAATATACATCACTACAGTCCTAAAAAGAATATTGAACTTATTCCCTTTCTTTGTAGCTTTAATTATGGTAGAATAATCTTAAAGGAACATAAAGATTTCTGTTGGAAAGAAATCGGAGAGCTGTCAGAAATGGATTGGGCAGAAGCCGATATACCTATAATCAGAAATTTTATTCAATGGTATTCTCTGAACAAAACCCAAACCCACTCCAAATAACCCACATGACTAAAATCTCAAACCTGCCTGCCTAAAGACAGGTCAAAAATCTTAAATCCTTAATCACAAATTCCCATGTCAGCGGAACTCATCAAACTATATCCTGAAAATCCTGAGCCTAGAAAAATCCAAAAAATAGTGGATGTACTCAGGGCCGGAGGAATAATTATCTATCCAACAGATACAGTCTATGGTATGGGTTGTGATATACATAACCTCAGGGCAATAGAACGCATTGCACTTATCAAGGGGATCAAGGTCAAAAAGCATAATTTTTCCTTCATTTGCTATGATTTGAGCAACATTGCGGAATATACCCGTGCTCTAAGCACCCCGGTTTTTAAAATAATGAAAAAAACCCTTCCCGGCCCATATACTTTTATTTTGGAAGCAAACAATAACGTCCCCAAAATACTCAACAGCAATAAAAAAACAGTTGGTATCCGTGTTCCTGACCATTCCATTCCCAGATTACTGGTAAAGGAATTGGGTTCTCC
>CAZLJT010000092.1:0-1149 GCA_964559905.1 uncultured Aquiflexum sp. | reverse complement strand
GATTTTGACTACTTCCATCAAGGATGAAGATGATGTAATTGAATACAGCACAGATCCGGAACTTATTTTTGAAAAATACCGGGATTTGGTGGATATAGTAATTGATGGGGGATATGGCAACAATGTGGCCTCTACAATCCTTGATTGTACCGGCGACGAAATAGAAATCGTTAGAGAAGGTCTGGGTTCTATAGATGATATCTTTTAGGTTGAGACATAAGAAGCAAGACATAAGGCGCAAGACACAAGATGCGAGAATCGAGAACCGAGATAAGAACTTGTACTGAAGAACCATTTACTCCCTTCTCTTATTCTAAATCTTCAAGCTGCCGGCCAGGAAGTTCTAAAACCTAAAATTTACAATCAAACCCCTTTATCCTTCATCCCTTATCCTTTATCCTTCCAAAATGCCCCTTATTACAGATCTCTTTTACCTGCCATCAATTGAATACTTTGTAGCTGTTCTTGACCACAAGGAAATTATTGTTGACGGAACGGAGAATTATCAAAAGCAAACATACAGGAATAGGGCACGGATTTTATTGTCTAATAAAGTAGAGACTCTTTCTATACCGGTTTTTAGGGCTAGCAAAGAGAAGGCCTACAAAGAAATAAAAATTGATTACGGTCAAAAATGGAAGAATGTTCATTTAAGGGGTATTCAAACCGCTTATGGGAAAGCACCCTTTTTTGAGTTTTTTTTCCCTTACTTGGAAGAAATCTATAATAAAAACCTGACTTATTTGTTTGACCATAACTTTGAATTACTGACAGTTTGTCTGAAACTCTTACAATTGGATACCAAAGTGTCTATTGGGTTAGATCATGATAATATTTCCGATTATGTAGATAAAAGAGGTTTAATCAATTCAAAAGAGGAATTTACCACAAGAAGCATCATGTCAGGATATGAATACAGTCAAATGTTTGGCGTAAACTTTGTACCCAACCTCAGCGTTCTTGATTTGTTGTTTTGTCAAGGATCTGAGTCCAAAGAGATTCTAGTCCGATCAAAAAAAAATGATTGAACAATCCGCAAATAGATTGTGTTTTTAAAACAAATTCGGTAACATTAATACGGAATTAGAATAAATATAGAAAGGAAATACATGGAAGCAAAATTTTCAAACAGAGTCAAAGAGGTGATCT
>CAZLJT010000091.1:0-12946 GCA_964559905.1 uncultured Aquiflexum sp. | reverse complement strand
TTGCAGTTATATTGGCTTTTGTCAGTGCGATTGTAGCCGCTTACTCTTATTATCAGTACACCATTGCACCTGAATTGGAAAAAGCAAATTGGAAACGCTTTAGCCGTGCAGTGTTTTATATTCATGCGTTGGCGAGTATCACTATTGCCTTCTCACTTTTTGAAATCATCTATAATCATAGATTCGAATACTTCTACGCTTATTCGCATTCATCCAAAGCACTACCTGTTCATTACATGATTTCCAGTTTTTGGGAAGGTCAGGAGGGTGCATTTATCCTTTGGATTTTCTGGAATGTAGTCTTGGGATTGATCCTTATCCATACCAATAAATTTTGGGAAGGTCCTGTCATGGTTGTTTTCGCTTTAGTCCAAGCTTTCTTGGTTTCTATGATACTAGGAGTAGTAATTGGAGATTTGAAAATCGGAAGCTCACCCTTTATCCTTTTGAGGGATGCTATGAGTGCCCCTATTTTCCAAATCAACCCTGATTTCGTTCCCGAGGATGGTACTGGCCTTAATCCCCTGCTCCAAAATATCTGGATGGTAATCCACCCACCGACCCTGTTTCTGGGATATGCTTCTACTTTGGTACCCTTCGCTTTTCTTATGGGAGGTTTGGCCACTAAAAAGTATTCCGAGTGGGTTCGCCCTGCCTTGCCGTGGGCAATATTCTCAGCCATGATCTTAGGAATGGGGATCATTATGGGTGCCTATTGGGCCTACGTCACCTTGAATTTTGGCGGTTATTGGAACTGGGATCCCGTTGAAAATGCAGTATACGTGCCCTGGCTGATAATGATTGCGGCTATCCATACCATGATTACTTTTAAGAAAAGCAGTACTGCTTTGAAGTCATCTATCGTTTTGGTAATTGCTTCTTTTATTTTAGTGCTTTATGCCACCTTCCTTGTAAGAAGTGGGGTTTTGGGAGATTCTTCCGTTCACTCATTTACCGATTTGGGTCTTTCGGGTCAATTGCTGATTTACATGTTGTTTTTCCTTTTTGTGGCTGTTTTTCTTGCCGCCAAAAACTGGAAACATATCCCTACTTCTGAAAAAGAAGCCTCAGTTTATTCCAGGGAATTCTGGATTTTTATAGGTGCTACTACGCTATCATTAATGGCTTTTCAGGTTATCCTTCCCACTTCCATTCCTGTATGGAATGCAATCGTGGAAAGTTTTGGGGGGATTTCAAATATGGCACCTCCTGCCGATCAAGTAGGCTTTTATACTAAATTCCAACTTTGGTTTGCTGTGGCTTTAGCCTTGCTTACTGCTGTTGGACAGTTCTTCTGGTGGAATAAAATAGACGGGAAAGTCCTGCGGGAAGCTTTGGTCATTCCTTATGTCATCTCTGTAATTTTGTCAGCTGTGATTATTGTCTGGGGTAAGGTTTATGACCTGTCCTATATTATAGTTGTATTGGCAGCGACTTTTACGATTGTTGCAAATGCGACAATTCTAACGAAACTTTTGAAAAAGTCAACCTTCAAATTAGCTGGAGGTTCTCTGGCCCATATTGGCTTGGGACTGATATTGATTGGGGTAATGTTCTCATCAGGGTATTCTGAAATCATTTCTTATAACATGTCAGGCCTTACTTATAGTAACAGCTGGGAGGATGAACTGAACAAAGAACATGTACTACTCTGGATCAATAAACCAACTCAGATAAAAGAATTTACGGCAATTTATAGGGGACGACAGAAAAAGGTGAAGGGAGTTCCGGGCTATGTGAATGTCAATTTGCTCAAATCGACTGATAATATCAATGAATATATTGCTTTGGATGAGATCACAGGAAGAGGAAGAACTTATCATCAAAAAGGGGATACTGTAACTGTAATTCTTGAGGAAAACGATTATTTTCAAATTGACTATTTCAAAGATGATGAATTTCAGTTTTCCCTGAATCCAATGTCACAGTTCAATAGTTCAATGGGGCTTATTTCTTCTCCGGATTCGAGAAGATTTGTGAACAGAGACCTTTACACTTTTGTCTCTGCCATCAATGACTACGAAGATCCTGAGTGGCGAGAAGATGAATTTTTTGAGGTTGCACCGGGAGAGACATTCTATATAGCTGACTTTGTCACTACCTTTGAAGGAGGGGAAGTACTTACAAGTTTGGATGGAATTGACCTGAAGGAAGGCGATGTTGCTGTCAAAGCCAAACTTGTCGTAATGGATTATGACCAGGAAAAAAGGCTTGAGCCCATATTCATTATCAGAGGAAATCAGGTAGGCAGAATTCCATCAGTGGACAATGAACTAGGAGTAAAAGTGGAATTAGAAAATATCCTACCTGAATCCAATAAGTTTTCATTCAAAGTCAATCGCTATCAAAAAGACTATGTGGTCCTAAAGGCAATTGTGAAACCACAAATCAATATCCTTTGGATAGGCACTATTATTATGCTGATAGGATTTACTGTTGCCATTTACAGAAGGTACGACGAGTTCAGCAAAATGAGGGATAAAGGATTGGAATAATTTTCAAATATGGTTTTGTTTTTTAATTCCAGTTGCTTAATCAATGAATAAATGATTTGATGATGAAATCTTCCGTCTTCCGTCTTCTGTCTTCAGTCCATTTGAAAAAAAAGAATTCTATTGGGAAGAAAGCGAATATCACTATTCAATTTATCTTTCAATCATGAAATTTAAGATAGCAATATTGGGGACCGGGAATGTCGCCTGGCATTTAGGGCCTGCCTTGGAGGATGCGGGTCATACCATTACCGAAGTATTTGGAAGGGATATTGAAAATGCCAGCAGACTTACGAAGAGACTTTATGTGGCGGATGCCAAAGACGATTTGGATTTTTCAGATTCTGAGGCAAGAATATTTATTATTTCTGTAAGTGATCATGCGATTTCTGAACTGGCAGATGAAATTATTTTGCCCGAAGAAAGCATTTTGGTGCATACATCGGGATCAGTGGGATTGGATATCTTGGGATATAGTTCAGCTGCTTACACAGGCATCCTGTATCCCTTACAGACTTTCAGTAAAGAGAGAAGGTTGGATTTTTCAGATGTCCCGTTTTTATTGGAATCAGACGATCAGACTACCTTGCAACAACTCAAAAAATTAGCCAAAAGTCTTTCCCCCCACCAATATGTAATCAAATCCAAGGACAGAAAAGCCCTGCATGTAGCAGCTGTTTTTGCCAGTAATTTTTCCAATCATATCCTCAGATTATCTGAAGAAATCATGGCCCGGCAAGGGCTTGATTTTGAAATGTTAAAACCTTTGATTATTGAAACTATCAGTAAAAGCCTGGAACTAGGTGCAAAAAAAACTCAGACCGGACCTGCAATCCGAGGTGATTTCGGTGTTTTGGATGAACATTATCAGTTTTTGAATTATAATGAACAGGTTGCTGAAATATATAAGCTTATTTCTCAGGACATTATAGATAGTTATTGAACAATACCTAAAACTAGGTATTTTCTTTTCTGGTTTTATTAACTACATTTATGACGGGTGATTAAGCAACTTTTTCAGGTTTAAAGGACCTGCTTTAAAATGTTATGAATTTTTAAACATAAAAGTGGCCGCTCTGAAAAGACGGCCACTTTCATTTTTACTCCTGCCAAGATCCAAATTTCCCAAGCTGATAATCCTGATATGCCTGCCTGATTTCTTCCTGTGTATTCATGACAAAAGGGCCTTGTGCTACCAAAGGTTCATTGAAAGGCTTGGCATGACCGAAAATAATTACAGCATCTTCTGTGGCTTCCACAGCAATAGAATCCCCATCATTATTGAATTCTATCAAATTTCTGAATGGAATTTCTTCTCCCATCACCTTCACTTTGCCCCGGACAACGTAGAAAAAAACATTTTCATCCATTGGAATATCCTTCGAGAACTTTCCGCCTTGATTCATAAAAATAGTACTTAGAAAAATTGGCCATAGGCTATCGAATGAACCAATATTCCCATCCCATTCTCCTGCTATCAATTGGACTTTTACCTTATTATCATCAAGATTGAAGTGAGTGATTTCATCCTTTTGTAAACCAAAATACCTCGGTTCTGTCATCTTAAGACGGGAAGGAAGATTTAGCCAAAGCTGTAGAATTTCAAGATTTCCTCCTTCTTTTTTGAATTTTTTGGATGAAACTTCAGCATGAATCAAACCTCTCCCCGCAGTCATCCACTGAATCCCCCCTGCATCGATTACTGATTCGTGGCCTCCTGAGTCTTTATGCATAATATCTCCTTCCAAGATGAAAGTGACTGTTTCCATTCCTCTATGGGGATGTGGTCCAAATGGCAAACCGTTGTTGTTTTTGGGATAGGTTTGGAGTCCGTGATGATTGAGAAAAATGAAAGGATCAATCTGCCTTAACTTTGGTGAAGGCAATGGATTGTAAGTGATCAAATCCGCTATGGGATGATAACTGGCTTTATGGATTTCTTTGATGGTTCTCATGGTATTTCGTGTATAGACATTAAATAGAAATAAATTTGAATTTGTTCCATTTATCATAAAAAAAACCTGAATCTCTTCAGGTTTTAAATTTTCTTATTTTAACCAGGCTAATGAAATTTCATCAGGGGCTTTCATCCTGTCGGCCAAACGCATGTATCTTTCAGCCAAATTGGAAAGATAATCCTGTGCTTTTGAAGCAGCATCATTCAGCCCTGTGAGATTTTCTATGTCCCATAGTTTTACCAAATGATCAATAATCCTGGCATAATCCCAACCAGTATATATTCCGACTTTTTGGGTAATGGCTGAAAACTGATCAAACAATGATGGATTGCTGCTGCCTTTACCCATAAGGACTGCCGGCATCACTATTTGCTTTCTCATCATTTTATCAAAGGCCATAATTGCACCATTTGGGTCAATCTCAAAAATTTCACTCATAAAACTCTTATAAGCTTTTTCATGCCGGGCTTCATCACCGGCAATTGTTTTACAAATCCTGGACAATACATCATCCCCTGCTTTATGGGCAAGTTTTCCTGTATTGACATGCGAAATTTTTGTAGCTCTTTCCTGGAAAGAAGTATAAATCATTGCCTGGTACGGGTCTTTTTCTGATTTTGGGTCAAAACCATTGTAGATTAATCTATGAATGGTCTGCTCAACTTTTTTCATATCCGCTCTACCCGAAAGGTACAAATACTTGTTAAGCAGGTCTCCATGTCGGTTTTCCTCGGCAGTCCAAGCTTTTGACCAACGCACCCAACCAGAATTGCTCAAAAGGCTGCCTTCTACATTGATACCTTCGAGCATGTTGAAGTAGGTCTGATAACTGGGCAAAGCTTCTTCAGTAATCATATTTCCAATCAGAGAAGTAATGATGGTATCAGGAATTCCTGCTGCACGTTCCTGAAGTTTTTTGACCTCATCAAAGGCATCAGGTTCAGCCATGTCAGGAAGAAAATCTGATGGTTGCCAACATTCGTCGGGGTCAACCAATACAGTATCCACTGCATTATTGACGAAGCCATCCAACTGGGAAATGACTTCCATATTCTTTTCCAATTCGTAATCTATATGTTCTGATTTATTCATGATAGTAAAATTTCGGCTTCAATAACTGTCAACTGCGACAATACTTACGAATTTTAAGCAATTCTAAAACACTTATCATAGCCAATTAAGCATAAAGGTAGTGACAAATTATGGGATTAGGCGTAAAGAAACCCGATTTCTAAATTGGGTTTCTACTCATAGGGAGAACCTATTTCTTCAAAACCCATGACTTTTCATCAAAGTTTGGCGGGGCGGTTTCATTTAGTCGTTTTCCGATTTTATCAAGATACATAGTGTTATACCTTAATCTTGTAATATAGTTCGGAAGATCGGGGTCACCGTTCCAGCAATGCTCTGCCCGATCTCCATAAAGGACCTCACCTCCATAGTACGGATCCGTTGTACTTTCGAGGAATTCTTCTGTAAGATAAACGGCATTGTTGAGATAATAATTATCCATGTCTCCACAATATATATGGATTTTTCCTTCGAGGTCTTTCCCTAATTTCGACCAATCTCTTTCCATAATATATCTCAGATCGAAGTTTTCCTGCCAGTGTTTGGCCACTTCTTTATCAATCTCACCAGTATATTTATCCCAGATCGGTTTGGGATAACCATCCTCCCCGACAGGAGAATAAACTGCCTGCCAGATATCCCATTGGTCACCGGATCTGCTTTTTGTACCACCCAAGGCCAGTTCCTTGTAGTTCATGTCTTTGAGCATCGCTGACACATGGCCGAGGTAATTCCTTTTGCCCACACGTTCTGTAGTCCTGAATGGCCCCTTAAGAAAATAAGCATTTTCTTCCTCATAAATATTTACCGTGGTGTAAGCCCTAAAATCAATGGGGTCCGGACACGCTGCAAAACAACCATTATATTCATTTGGATACATGACCTGAACTGCCAAAGCTTCCCAACCGCCTGTAGAACCCCCATATACAAACCTTGACCAACCTTCGCCTATTCCTCTGAACTGTTCTTCAATATGAGGGATCAATTCATAAGTAATTGCGTCGCCATAAGGTCCGATGTTCTGGGAATTTACAGCATAACTATCATCATAAAATGGATTGGCATGTTGTATTTCTATTACAATGAACTTTTGAAAATCAGGCGAAACCCATTTTTTATAGAAATCATAAGCTTCTTGCTGTTCAATCTTTTTATAACCATAAATATTGAATCTTGCATTATACTCTTCCTCCAAATCTTCATCCGGCGGAGTGGTCCTAAACCCACCAAAATCCGAAGGAAAATGTCCATGAAAAATCATCAAAGGATAATATTCATCAGGATTTTTGTCAAAATCCCTAGGAACCAATACATGCGCTCCAAGGTAAATATCCCTTCCCCAAAATTCGGATAACAATTCGCTTTTGAATTTGACGTATTTGATAAATTCAGTATCCTCCGGTTCGGTCACAGGTGGATTGATCTGATCGACAGTTAAACTGATACCCGATTTTCCATCCCAATTTATTTTTTGGGGTTTACTGTAAATATTGCCTGGGGTCCTGTTCCATTGCCTACCCTCCCACTGGTCCATGGGCATTTTGATGGTATGTCCATCAGACCTGTTGAAGGTTTCATATTTGACAATGTAGGCCTGTACCCAATATTCCCCTTCAGGGATATTCTGATAGTTTTCAATTGGGTAACCAAATTGATTCACATCAAAACTTAGGGATTGACCTGATTGATAATCCTCAAAATCCATCCCGATAACTTGGGCTGAACTGATATCATCACTCACTGCAAACCTTGGTTCCGTTTTATCACTATGGTGGAAAAGCAAAAGTAAACGTCCATCTTTCAGATCTTTTGACAATTCCTCTGAAACGGTAATATTGACTTCTGGAATAGGGTTGGAATTACAGGAAATCAATATCAAATAAATAAAAACCGGAAAATATCTCATGACAATATATTTTGGTGGGAAATGAAGATAATACAAAATATAAAATGATATTTTGTGAGAACCACCTTATTACATAAACGGGTAAAAAATCCTTTTTTACCCAAAGATCCGACCGTCTATATATCTTGAAAGATTTTACTTCAAAAGAAAGTTTAAATTCAAGCTTAAACCATCAACAACATGAAAAGAACATTGCTTGTACTTATTGCAACTGTTATGCTAATGGCCTGCAGTGAAAAACCTGAAACTATAGATTATACTTTACTGACAGATGAAGAAAGATTGGCCGTAGCCAAAGAAATCGCCCAGAATACCATTATGGTAGACGGGCATGTAGACTTGCCTTACAGAATGAAAGTGGGTGGGTTTACCCTTCAACGTGAAATCTTGGATGTATCAGTCAAAACAGATGGAGGTAATTTTGACTTCCCAAGATCAAAAGAAGGTGGTCTGGACGCTCCTTTTATGTCTATTTACATTCCTGCCATCTATCAGGAAAGGGGGGGTGCCAAAGCATTGGCAGACTCACTTATTTTGATGACAGAAAGATTGTGTGATACTTGGCCTGATAAGTTTGCCATAGCCACCTCACCCGATGATATCAAAAAAAATACAGAGGAGGGAAAAATCTCATTTCCTATGGGAATGGAGAATGGTGCTGCCTTAGAGGATGATGTCAATAATGTCAAATATTTTTATGACAGAGGCATCAGGTATATCACCCTAACCCACGGCAAAGACAATCTGATCGGTGATTCATCCTATGATACCACACGAACCCATGGAGGCTTGAGTGAATATGGCGTGCAGGTGGTCAAAGAAATGAACAAAATCGGTATCATGGTGGATATTTCCCACGTGTCTGATAACACCTTCTATGATGTAATGAAAATAACAAAGGTGCCTGTCATTGCTTCTCATTCCTCTGCCAGGGCCTTTACACCCGGATTTGAAAGAAATATGGATGATGATATGATCAGGAAGCTAGGTAAAAATGGAGGCGTGATTATGATTAATTTCGGCGGGAGTTTTATAGATGGTGACTACAATGAACGGTCAAGAGAGGTGAGGGAACACTTAGTCAATTGGCTGGCAGAGAATGAATTGAGCAGATCGGATTCAGCTGCTCAATCATATATTCAAAAATACAGTACTGAAAACAACCCATTTCCCAACGTTTCCAAAGTTGCAGACCACATTGACCATGTCAAAGCCCTAGTAGGTATTGACCACATTGGCTTTGGTTCTGATTTTGACGGAGTGGGAGACAGCCTTCCTACGGGATTAAAAGATGTCTCCATGTACCCTAACTTAATTGCCGAATTACTCAAAAGAGGTTACTCCAAAGAAGATATAGAAAAAATCTGCTACAAAAACATATTCCGTGTTTGGAATCAGGTAATCGCAGCTGCCCAATAACCGTTCTGAAAGAGTTGGTTAATTCCCCTTGAAAGATTAGAAATGGCTGCAGTAAGCCACTTATAAAATGATAAAAACAAATCAATAAGAAATTGCTTAATTTCGCATCTTAAACGATTCAAACTATATGAAAAAATTTAAATATCTCTCTTTTTTTCTGGCTGGTGGAATATTCCTTTTGGTTTCTTGTACTGAAAAAGAAGTATCTGAAACTGAATCAGAACCATCTCCATTTGCCATAGATACCGAAAAATTAACAATAAGAATTGATACCTTATTCACGGATTTTGAAAGTCCCTGGGGCATGACATGGCTTCCGGATGGCAGAATGCTCGTCACGGAGAGAAAAGGGGAAATTCTGGTTTTCAAGGATGAAAAATTCACCGGTGAAAAACTAACTGGTGTACCTGCCGTTTCCGAAGTAAACCAAGCTGGCTTATTGGATATCACCATCCACCCGGATTATAAAAATAATGGGTGGATCTATATGTCTTATTCAAGACCTAAAGGTGAAGGTGAGGTTTTGGTTATTTCAAGAGCAAAACTAAATGGCAATGCGCTGGAAAATCTGGAAGAAATCTTTGTGTGCAATCCTGAATGGAAAGGCGGAAGGCACTTTGGTTCCAGAATAGTTTTCGATAAAGACAACTATCTCTTTTTCTCAAACGGAGACAAAGGTTCAAGACCTCAAAACGCACAGGAGTTGGACAATGATCATGGAAAAATCCATAGAATCCACGATGATGGACGTATTCCAAGCGATAACCCATTTGTAAATACCGCAGGCGCATCTCCTTCTATTTGGACTTATGGCAATAGAAATCCCCAAGGGATGATTTATGACAAAGCAAATGACAGAATCTGGGCAGTAGAACACGGTCCAAAAGGTGGTGACGAACTTAACTTAATAGAAAAAGGAAAAAATTATGGCTGGCCGGTGATTTCCTATGGAATCAATTATGACGGGACAATCCTCACAGAATTAACAGAAAAAGAAGGAATGGAACAACCTGTTACTTATTGGGTACCTTCTATTGCTACTTGCGGGATGACTTTGGTAACCTCCGACAAATATCCTGAGTGGAAAGGCAACATATTGGTAGCCGGATTGGCTGGACAGCAGATTGCAAGGGTAGAACTTGATGGTACTACAAAAGTTGGTGAAGAAACTCTTCTGAAAGATATTGGACGGGTAAGACAAGTGTCTGAAAGTCCTGATGGCTATATCTATGCAATCACGGAAGCGACTGGCCTATTGGTCAAGCTGATTCCTCAAAGATAATTTACCTGTAAAAAACAATTGCAATTAGTTATACCCGGCAGATTTGCCGGGTATTATTTTTTTCAGACAATCATAAATACCAAAAATCTAGTGGATCCGGAATTTGAAACTTATAACCTGTAGCCTGGATTTTTTGGGAAGAAATCTGCTTCCAATCACTTTCGCCAACCGGTGCATAATCCATAGGAGGTGCAAATCCGAGATCCTCAGCATTTTTTTCGTAAACCAATTTCCGATTGGGATGATTTGGCGCTACTCCATTGAAAATCTCATTCCAAAGATTATTTTCTATTACCCATGATGATATGCCCACAGCGTCATCCCTGTGGATAAAATTGACTGGGCTGTCCCCAACTATATTTGTTTTACCTGAAAAATATTTACCAGGAATTCTATCTACGCCTAGTAAACCTCCAAACCTGATTATGGTCAAGTCATAGTTACTGTCATAAAGAAGGATATTTTCAGCCTGAAAAAGAGAGGTATTACCTGTGTTTTCTTTGGTCATTAAAAAATCCTCATCCAATTCCCTATTTAAATCAGGATAAACTGAAGTAGAACTGATATAAATTATTTTTTTTACTCCCGCTTGGACAGCCATGGACTTGACAAACTTGATTTGTTCAGGATGGAAACTTTCAGGCATGGTTCGGCTTCTTGGAGGAATATTGACAAACAATATATCCGATTCAAATAAATTCAAAAAGGCTCTTCCTTCTGGATGCGGCATTAATTTCAACAAAAAGGTAGAAATTCCTTTTGAATTCAATTCACTTAATTTTTCTGGACTTGTGGTGCTTCCTATTACTTCGAAACCTTTTTCTTTGAGAGAAATTGCAAGTGGCAGTCCTAGCCACCCTAAACCTATAATCGAAACAGACGCCATAAAAAGGATGATTTATTTTTAAATTATTGGTAAATTCAATGGTCAACAAATATATAACTAAATAGATATGGCTTTTGTCCTGATAGGCTTTAGAATCAGAATAAAAAAAAATTCTCTTTTTTGGATATTGGTGCTTTATTTTTCAATTTCTTTGCCCTCCTGTGTCCAAAAAGAAAAAAATCCATTACTGGGAAACTGGTATGCTTTTGAGCAAGATTCCACCTATTATGAACTGTATGTCAATGATACCCTTATTGTACTGAACCATTACAATATAGGCCCTGTGGGCTATGATTACATGGTCAAAGAAAATATGCTTTACATAAGTAATGCTGCAGGAATGGAAAGAATTTGGAAAATGAATGAGATAACTGACAGCTATTTTATCATTGAAGACAAGGTGGAATCCATCAAATATTATAGACTGGACCTTCCAATTGATTTTTTTGCCAGTATTCAAGACTCAATAACCTATGCCGAATTCAAAAAGGGATTTGCTTCAAGATTTGAAGAAAATACTGTTATCCAAGAATGAAAAAAATCTCCCTTTCAGGGAGATTTTTTTCATTTTTCATTTTTGGGCATAGTCCCCAAAATATAATCCCATAATGGGGAACTCACACCAAAAGCAACATCAGGATTTTTGTAATGGTGAATAGCATGGTTGACCCAAAGTACCTTTAGAAAATTTTTTGGCGGCTGAAACGCATGAACTATATAATGTACCCCGAGGTAGGCTGAATATCCTATCAAAAATCCCGGAAGAAAATACAAAACGTAAGAACCCATGATAAACTTAAATACCAAATAGAATACCAATGAATAGAAAGCACTTACAAAAGGTGGCATGGCCAACCTATCTTTATCTTTTGGATAATCATGATGAACTCCATGGACTGAGTATTGGAGCTTATCTTTGGCAGGCGTATCCCTTTCCATATGAAAGAAATATTTATGCATTATATATTCCACAAATGTAAAAGAAATGATTCCAGCAAAAAGCACCAGCAAACCCGTGGTTAAATTGATCTGTGTGGTCGTAATGCCATAAAAAAGTGAAACACTTGAAATTGTAAAAAACATGGTAATCGGAACCATTATATGGGTTCTGGAAAATCTTTCAAGAATCGGATTATCAAACATTTTTGCCGAACCGTAATTATCGGGCTTATCCAACCTTCCGATTTTTTTCAATGTTGCCATTTTTTTTTATTTTTTGGTCTTCGAATCCAAACTTAAAATTATTTTAGGATCGTCAACTTCGACCCTGCAAATTTATAACTTATGGTCAAATTATACGATTTTTATCATGAATTAAAAAAATGATAAAAATCATAATCAGATTGCAAACTGTCTTGATTGCTCAATTGTTTGAAGATAAACATTTTCGTATAAAGGTAAGATAACCGATATATCGAATTTTTTTGCTCTTTCCAGAGCTCTTTTTTTAAACCCGGAAAGATTTTTATCATCCAATATTTCCAAAGCCTTTTCGGTCATTGCTTTCACATCGCCGATTTCACAAGTAAAACCTGTTTCACCATCAATATTTAATTCGGGAATTCCTCCGGCATTGGAACTTAATACCGGAACTTCGCATGCCATTGCTTCCAATGCTGCCAGACCAAAACTTTCCTTTTCCGATGGCATCAAAAATAAATCCGCTACTGAAAGTACTTCCTCAACTGCTTCCAGCTTTCCGAGAAACCTGATATCGTCACAAGTTCCTAATTCTCTGCACAGCCGTTCCATTTTATCCCTTTCCGGCCCATCACCCACCAAAAGAAGTTTGGCCGGAATCTGCTTCCTCACTTCATAGAATACCTTTATTACATCCTCCACTCTCTTGACTTTTCTAAAATTGGAAGTATGTACAAGAAGTTTTCCCCATGAGGGCAAATTGCCAGTTTAAAATGCTCTTTCTTTTGTTTT
>CAZLJT010000090.1:0-12969 GCA_964559905.1 uncultured Aquiflexum sp. | reverse complement strand
ATTCGGATTCGGAAGCGGTAGAAGATTGCTTGGCAAACGGAACTGATTCCATGTCCATGTTGACCATTATATCATCAGAATTTCCCCCACTGCTTATATCAACAGTTTCATTATTGGAACAGGCGGCAATGATGAAGGCTATTGCAAAAAGGATTTTCATAAAATAGTTTTAAATCATCCAAATACCAGTATTAGCTTATTTTCATGGATAAAGTTTCAGATCCCTTTTCAATGGGATTTGCGGCGAAATAAATTTTTTTGATGGCAAATGCCAAAGTAAGAAGAATTACCAAACCAAGGAAGATTATGATTTTTTTCCTCTTTTTTGCTACTTCTTTCGTTTTTGAATTCATTGGATAATAGGGTTTTAGGGAATAAAATTCAATTGGTTATCAGGAAAATTACTGATTTAATTTTGAAATCCGCAATTTCTATTCTTAAATAAATCTGTAAAGATCCATTTAATTGATTTTCAAGAATACCCTGATCTTGGAGATTTTTTGATCCCGTGAAAACAAGTGGGCTGATAGCTCAGGAGTTAAGTTAAGGGCATCGATCAGAAGTTTTTGCCTATCGGTTTTTTCCAATTCGATCTGATTTCTATCACTCATTTTATAGATAATTGGTACCTGACAATAAGTAAATGCCAACTCACCCGGATTCAATTCAATTCTTTCTTTATTACCGAAAATTGTAAAATATTCAAAAAACTGAGTCTCATTTATAAATTCATCGGGGTGAAGAAACTCAGGTGCAAAAGAAATACAGCCCTGGGAGATCTTAACGCCCAATTCGCCCCATCTATTGATGATATCTTCCTTTACCTGACCGGTCATTCCTGGTTGTTGCGCTCCTTTATGGCCAGGTGTATGTGAATAAGGGTCAGTAGGGAAAGCGCCATAAATTTCCGGAGATTTGTTGATTCCGATGCCTGCACGTATTTCATAATAATGTTCAATAAGTCTGGAGATCAGATTTTTATCCTCATCCTTATCGATTGCATGCTGTAAGTTTTCCTGTACAGCCAACGATAATTTTGAAACCATATGCCAGTAAATACTTCCAAGGCCTTCATAGCCATAGAAAGTGCCTGATCGGCCTGTAAAACTTTTATGGTCAAATATTTCCTCAAATATTTCCAGATATGCTTCATATTCATTTTCAATAAGATTCCCATAATGCAGCTTCAACTCATCGAGTTTTGCCTTAAGATCATCGCTGTTGTGAAATTCTCCATTGAAGTGAAATTTGCCCTTGACATCTTTGATGATTAATTCCTGATTGCTATCGGCAAGTAACTTCTTGGCCAAAGCTGAATTGTCTACAAAAGCGTTTGGAATATTGTTTTTATCCAGAAATCCAGGTAATTCTCTATTAGGATAGAGCATGTAGCTATATTGATCCTCACGGTACATAGTACTTGATTTCAGTGCATCCAATACCTGAAGTGATTCAGAAGTAGTCAAAATTCCTGAGGATAGAATCGCCACTTGACCTTCGAGCATTTCATAAAGATGGCTGACTGACAGTTGCTCTCCTGAAAAATTGATCAGGTTATAGGCATGATATAAATTGTCGTCACGCTTATTTGTCTTAATACTTTGATCAATATATTGGAGGGTTAGTTCAAGAAAGGAAGAAAGTTGGTCAGTTTTTAAAGTTATTTTTTCATTGGAAGGGTTTTGGTAAACTATATTGCGGTAGTTCTCGCCTAACCGTCCAAGTTGATCTACAAAACTGCGGCGCTGTAGATCTGTGAATTTCTTCAGCAAAAATACCTGATTTTTCTGCAGTACTTGGTAAATACCTTCCCATAGCGAGTAAAGCGCTTTGTTTAATGGCAATGAATAGGGTGAAGAATCGATAAGTTTGTGCAAAAAAGCCACATACCTGCGCATGTAGTACAGCGTAACCATGGAAACACCATTTCCAACGAGGGCATTATTGGCGTCATTCCATTCGGGTCTCTGGGTATTAAGCCAAATCCCTGCATCAGGCACAAAATTAGATAACTTTGCCAATAAGGTTACCAACAGCTTTTCTACAAGTGTAGCCCTTATTGGTTGACCATTTTCTCCATAAATAATTTTTCCATCTGCCCCAATTTCCTTCACTCTTTCTGAAATAACTTCTTCCAATTCATTATGATATTCAATGGTATCCTTGGGATTGGCCACAATACTGTCATAATTCTTGATGCGATACGGTACATTGGCATAGACAAAAATAGGCTCATCCATAAAGGAGGACAGCTTTCCAGGAAAATGGTTATGGGATATTTCAAGCAATTTTTGAAGATAAATGATCTGATGATCCCCCCAATAACCAATATATGACCATGGGTCGTCAGGTTCCACCACTTCCCAGTCGATCCCATCGGATGTAATACGATAAGGATTATATCCGTCAATGGTTGAAGCATTGACAAACTTTACAATCATGGAATGGATAAAGCCCGGTATGGAAAGTGCTAGAGCCTCCCAATTTTGAAAAATGTCACGCCAGTTACCCTGATAATACTTTTTAGATGAGCCATCTTTATTTTTAAGATCTATGGAAAACTTATTCCAAGGCCTACTTGGGTCACCATGTCGCCTGCTGAAGGAAAGCGGTAAGTACTCGTAACTTAATCTGATAAGATCGGGATTGCCTGTAGATAAAACCAGTTTCATCAGTTCGTCCTGAATGATTGAATCAGATAAAGATTCCAAAAATCCTGACTGAACTCTAGAAAGAGGCTGATTTGCTTTGTGGATGTATGCTACAAAATCAGAAACCTGTACGCTAAAATGATCTTCGAACAATCCGCCTCGCATGATATTGAATAAGACATTGGAAATATGTCTACCGGTTACCAATTGGTCAGCGCTGAGCTGAAGACCATCTGCTTTTGCTATCTTATGAAGTAATTCCAGATGGCCAGCGTCGATATCATTTTCCACAAGTTTCTCCAAAGAATTATCAGAAGAGGATAATATGTCAATCAAACTATGGATATCGCTATGGTCTTTATTGACATCAGCAATGATTTTCCAACTGGATGATTCTCCTTCTTCAAGTAATAAATGGTGGTGAACAAAATATGCCCCCGGGAATCCTTTGATATCTTTTTCGGTGGCAATTTGTCCATCAAACTTAAATTGATTAAGCTGAAGTGAGGATAATAGGATATCTTTTGGCTTTAAACCAATAGTCCAACATATAGATGCTTTAAGTGCTTCGCTAGGTTCTGCCCGATCCACGATCATAGCCGAAAGCGCATATATGCCTAAACCTGAAATAGGCTCTAGTTCATTTCTTTTGTAAGCATCTACCAAATTGCTTCTTTCTTTTTGCATGGCACTGTCCACACCGAATGGTAGTAGATTCTGCAGCCCGTCAAGTACTTCGCAAGCCAACTGTTTTTCTCCCAGATTTACGATGTAGGAAGATTTGACAAAGCCATATTTATCGGAAAAAGTCCAGGAATAATTGAAGCTCAACGAAAGACTGTGATTGATCTCTTCGAAGATGAGTTTATTTCCGGTCCTATTTTTGTAAAGATTTCGCTCCAGCTGAAAGCTGCCCCGATATTGATCAGAAAATGGAAGCCAAAGTATTTTTTTATTTTCATGGGAGACGAGTATCATTGTTTTACTCCCGGTAATATCACTGGATTCGGTAATCTTATCGTCGGTGTAATATGGGAAAAGTGCATTGTTTTCATTGATCCTTCCTGCTGAAAGACCGCCCTTACTCGATATAAACATCCAATGGTCGGCGTGACTGACCAAGCTCATAAAAAAAGGACGTATTTGGTCATAATGACTTATTTTGTAATAAGACTCATCTCCGATGGTTACATATTCACCGGTGACAGATTCATTGGAATCAAAGAGCGGATTGTTTTCAACCCATATTTTTGCGCACATTGATTTGGATATTTATATTTTACAATATCTCTTGAAGGGAAAGTCTCTCGATCTATTTCTTACCGTAGACTCTTACATAATCTATCAGTAATTTTTGGGAAGTCACGGATTCATCCATTCCCTGGGCACCGCCCCAGCCTCCGCCCATAGCTAAGTTAAGGATAATATTCTGAGGTTTATTGAAAGGCCACTCCAGTTCATTGGCTGTTTTATCATAAACATAATATTGCTTACCATCTACATAGCCTCTGATTTCAGTTGGTGTCCATTCCACCGCATAGGTATGAAACTCCCCTGCAATATTTTTAACATCTATAGTACTGCTGATCTGATTATTGATCTTGAAATAATAGGCAGGAGTGTGTACTGTGGAATGGGCAATACCATCACCCGTTTCATTATTTACCTCATAGCCTACTGATTCCATAATATCGATTTCTCCACTGTATGGCCAACTTTTTTCATCTACATAATCATCCCCTAAAGTCCAGCCCGCAGCCCAGTTTCCTTTTTCCCGGGGAACCTTTGCCCTGAATTCGATTTTTCCATACAAGAAACTTACTTTTCCCCGGGTAGTCAGCCTTGTTGAAGTCCAATCCTGCCCCATATCATTTTTTCTGGCTTCTATGACCAATACGCCATCCTCAATTCTTGCATTTTCTGATCTATTGTCTGTATAATATTGAAGCTCATTGTTGCCCCAGCCCCAATTGCCAAAATCAAAAGTCCATTTTGACCCGTCAATAGAATCCCCCTCAAATTCATCTGACCAAACCAATTCCCATTCTTGCCCATCCATATTTTGGGTAAGGCTTATGGGGGAAGAAGCATGTTCTGTCATCAGCGTAAAGATTATTTTATCTATAACAACGGAACCTTTATCCGCATGTAGTTTTATCTTATGCAAACCGTTGTTGAAAGGGCTTCCTTCAACAAAATATGCTTTCATGTCCGAAGATGATTCAATCTTAATTTTGCCAGTTACATCGTAAGTTCTTTGATCCTTATTGTCATAATAATCCTCTATCCATACAATAGCCCCTTCATCTGACTGGGTGGAGGCCAAAATCTCCACTCGATATCTTCCTGCTTGCTCAAAATCCGCATCCAAAGCAATCCATTCATTTTCCTCTAAAGATACAGTGCCCTTTTCCTCTGAAATTTCTACAGTATTGGTCCCTGAAACACCATGCAGCATTTCAGTTTCAACAATAAGTTGATAAGGTTTTTCCTCTGAAGATGCCTCATTCAAGTTTTCGGATTGGTTCGGATTTGGATTGCAGCCAAAAACAGAGAAGAACAGAAGATATATACCTAATTTAATTATTGATTGAGTAGAATTTGATTGATGTTTCATACTGGTTTTATTTTTTAATTACAATATCATTTAAGCACTATTAAATTGACCCTAATAGTTAAGTAAAACAGCCTATTATTCATGTTTAACCAAGAGTTTTTCCAACTCCTCAAGCGATTTATTTTTAGTTTCGGGTACAGCCAAAATGACAAATATCAGTCCTGCTGCTGCAAAGAGACCATAAATCAAAAAGGTATAGCTACTTCCAAAAGTATCAAGCTGCCAAGGGAAAAACTGTTGCACCATATAGCTTACGCCCGAATTGATAAATCCAACAAATGAAATTGCTGCGCCCTTGATATTTATGGGGAAAAGTTCGGAAAACAACACCCACATCACAGGTCCTATTGAAATGGCAAAAGAAGCCACAAAACCCAATATTCCGACCAAAATCAGTGTAGGATTCATCTGTATGGCTGCTGTAATCAGATTAGATTCATAAGCGAGTGCCGACTTATCGCCTAAAGTTGTCCTTAAAGCCTCTTTGAAACTTACATCACTTTCATAATTTATATCCATCAGCGGGATGAGTGATTCAGGACTTATTTCTGAAGGAAGTTCAGTGATGGAATCTTTGGTAAGTTGATAATTGGCTGTACCAAATCCATAGGCCAGTATGCCCATACTGATCGCAATTCCTGAAAGACCCCCAATCAGTAAAGGCCTTCTTCCCAGCTTGTCAATAAACAGAATGGCCAGAACTGTAAAGACCAGATTGGTTAATCCTACTAAAATCGCTTGAATAAATGAAGCATCTGTACCTATCCCAGACTGCTCAAATATCATTGGCGCATAGAAAAATACAGAATTTATCCCTGTAATCTGTTGAAGTACAGCGACCACAATACCGATCGCGAGTACTTTCCTGTAGGCAGGTTTGAAGAATTCCATCAGACCGGCTTCATCTTTTTTCTCATCTTCGTGAAGGCTTTTCATGGCTTCCTGAATCTGTTTTTCTGCATCTTTAATATCCGTAAACTGTTTCATGATAGCCAAAGCCTGATCTGTCTGACCTTTCATCACCAGCCAACGAGGACTCTTCGGAACAAAGAAAAGGCCCCAATAAAACAAGATGGCTGGAAGCAATTCCAGGCCCAGCATCCATCGCCAGTTGTATTCATCAAATTTGAGATTCAAAGCCCAAGTAGATTCTGATTGGCCTAATTTGAGAATAAGATAATTGGTAAAAAAAGCGACTGAAATACCAATCACGATATTGAGTTGGTTGAAGGAAACCATTCTTCCCCGCATCGTGGGTGGTGAGATTTCTGCAATATACATTGGTGCCAAAATCAGAGAAGCACCGACTCCTAAACCCCCTACCATTCTGGCTACCACCAGAATAAAAAAAGTTGGCGCCACTGCAGACCCTATGGCACTGATGGCATAAAGCAGGGCGGCCACTTGAAGGACTTTCCTTCGACCATATTTGTCAGACAAGGGTCCTGAAAAAATCATAGCAAGGGTCGCTGTAAGTGTAAGTGAAGCTACTGACCAACCCAATTCCAGTTTGGTCAGGTTAAATTCCGGTTCGATAAATTTGACAACGCCGGAAATTACCGATGCATCAAAACCCATTAAAAAACCCCCTAATGCCACGATTAGAGCGATTTTGATGGTATAAATTTGGTTCTTGGTCATAATGGTTATTTATTCAGGTTGTATTTATGGGTATATAATTTTTCTTTGGTACATGTTTTTGTAATTACTGATGTAATAATGTCTCCGGAATAATTAGGAGCAATTTTCAAAAATGATTGACATTGCAAGTCAATATCATAAAAAGTCTTTGAACCAACCTTATCAAAATGCAGCTTACTTATTGAGATTGCCAATAAGGATAATGGTATTCCCAGATACCTTTTGGATTTTGAAATGATGATTTTAGGTGAAAAATTTAAATTTAAACCCCGTTCCTCCCCAAAAAAACTTAGGTGATTACCCTTGTATTTTACCCGGGAATCATGAAATATTAAGCAATAAAAATAAAATTCTTCATTTTTTAACATGATTGGAATCATTGGGTTTATCGAGCCAGCATTAGCCAAACAAAATTATTCCAATACTCATTACATGTACCCGCCAATACTACATCAATATTACTACATGTCTGAAATTAAATTACTACAAGTCAGGTAAAGCAATTTTAATCTGAACTCAAATAGTATCTTCTAGTTTTAGCCACATAGTGAAAGTCTTGAAACTACAGTGAATTGTTTTATGTCTTTTTTGGTGCTAATTTCAATATTCAGTCAGCGGATTTACAGTTTCATTCTTTTAATATGAGACAGATTTCTGTAACTTTAGACAAATCAAAATTGAACAAGCGTCATAGATTTTATCAATCAAAAATTTATTTAGATAATAAAAATCTTTGCTACTTTAGCTATCCTAAAATCTAAAATTATATAACTTATAATACTATGAATTCTTACAACATGAATGAAGGGGATATCAGTAAATGTCCCTTCCACAATGGACAACTTTCTCAAGCTGCTGGTGCAGGCCCAAGAAACCGGGACTGGTGGCCAAATCAATTAAAGCTAAATATTCTTCGTCAGCACTCTGCCCTTTCCAATCCTATGGGAGAGGATTATAATTATGCGGAGGAGTTCAAGTCTTTGAACCTTAAAGAGGTTAAAAAGGATATTGCTGAGGTACTTCAAACTTCTCAAGACTGGTGGCCGGCTGATTATGGTCATTATGGACCTTTTATGATCCGAATGGCTTGGCATAGCGCTGGCACTTACCGTGTTCAGGACGGACGTGGTGGTGGAGGATTCGGTACGCAGCGTTTTGCGCCGCTAAACAGTTGGCCCGATAATGCAAACCTAGACAAAGCAAGATTTCTACTTTGGCCGATTAAGCAAAAATATGGTAAAAAGCTTTCATGGGCGGATTTAATGATTCTTACCGGTAATGTGGCACTTGAAACTATGGGTTTTGAGACTTATGGGTTTGCCGGTGGGCGAGCTGATGTTTGGGAACCTGCAGAGGATATTTATTGGGGTTCTGAGGGTCAGTGGATGGGAGATGAGAAAAGATATAGTGGTGATCGAGAATTGGAACAACCCCTTGGAGCTTCACATATGGGTCTGATTTATGTCAATCCTGAAGGTCCTAAAGGTAAGCCAGATCCTGTTGCGGCAGCACATGATATTAGGGAGACTTTTGGCCGTATGGCTATGAATGACTATGAAACAGTTGCACTGATTGCAGGTGGTCATACTTTTGGCAAAACGCACGGTGCGGCGGATCCTAACAAGTATGTTGGTCCAGAACCTGAGGGTGCCAGCATAGAAGAAATGGGATTAGGTTGGAAAAACTCCTTTGGGAGTGGTAAGGGTGCAGATACCATTACCTCTGGATTGGAAGGTGCATGGACGTCTACCCCAACCAAATGGGGTCATGATTACTTCAAATTCCTCTTTGAATACGATTGGGAATTGGTTAAAAGTCCAGCAGGTGCTTTTCAGTATGAAGCTACAAATGCAGAGGCCATGATTCCTGATGCCCACATTCCAGGTAAATTCCACAAACCATTTATGTTGACAACAGATTTGTCCATGCGTTTTGATCCGGAGTATGAAAAGATTTCCAGACATTTCTATGAAAATCCAGATGAATTTGCTGATGCTTTTGCTAAAGCCTGGTTCAAATTGACTCATAGAGATATGGGACCAAAATCCCGCTATTTGGGCCCTGAAGTACCATCTGAAGATCTGATCTGGCAGGACCCGATACCCGCTGTAAATCATGACTTGGTAGATGACAAGGATATTGCTGGATTGAAAGCCAATATTTTAGCTTCTGGGTTGACAGTGTCTGAATTGGTTTCTACAGCTTGGGCATCAGCTTCTACTTTCAGAGGTTCGGATAAGCGTGGTGGTGCTAATGGTGCACGCATCCGTCTTGAGCCAATGAAAAACTGGGCAGCCAATAATCCAACCCAGCTTGCAAAGGTACTGGGAATTCTTGAAAGTATTCAAGAGGAGTTTAACAGTACCCAATCAGGAAACAAAAAAGTCTCTCTTGCTGACTTAATTGTATTGGGCGGTTGCGCAGCTATAGAAAAAGCGGCTAAAAATGCAGGCATGGAGATCGCTGTGCCATTTACTCCCGGAAGAATGGATGCTTCTCAAGAAGAAACTGAAATTGATTCCTTTGAATTCCTTGAACCTAAAGCAGATGGATTCCGCAATTATTTCAATGCCAAAAATATGGCAAGTGCGGAAGAAATGTTGGTAGATAAAGCACAACTATTGAATCTGACAGCACCGGAAATGACTGTTTTAGTCGGAGGTCTTCGTGTATTAAACGCCAATTATGATAAATCCAAGCACGGTGTATTCACCCATAATCCTGAGACTCTGTCCAATGACTTCTTTACCAATCTTTTGGACATGGGAACAACTTGGAGGGCAACTTCTGACGCTCAAAATCTCTTTGTAGGAAGTGATAGGGTATCAGGAGAACCTAAGTGGTCAGCTACACGAGTTGACTTGATTTTTGGTTCCAATTCCGAATTGAGAGCGGTATCTGAAGTCTATGGATGTGCTGACGGAAAAGATAAGTTTGTGAAGGACTTTGTTGCAGCTTGGGACAAAGTGATGAATCTTGACCGATTTGATCTTGCTTGATTTTCAATCAGAATAAATTAATAAGGTGGTCCGGTTACGGGCCACCTTTTTTCTTTTGTATTTGACAATATATGTAGAATAAAAAGTCCTAATTAATGCCAATGCATGAATTTACCTTTAATACACTTTGGATAAAACCAAAACCATCCTTGGGAAGAGGATAGTTTTCAATTAGAAAGGTCTAAAAATAAGCCATACTTCGTTCGGACCTTTTACAAATCGATTATATTAATCAATGATTCATATTAATTGATAGCTGTTATAAAAATACCGTTGCAGCTAAAATGATTCGTAATTTTGCAGCGTTTGAAATAGAAACTTCATGAAAATTAGCTGGATTACAATTGCTTAATAGGAGAGAATACTGTCTAACAGTCTCTTTCTTTAAAGAATATAAGGAGAAATTGTTATTCAGACATTGGACCAATCAATTCCAGTTGTTATTTTAAAATCAAAAGACATATTTTTGATGAACCTATGAAACTATCCTTCCAACAATTGTTTTTTACATTGGCCTTCATTTTTGGCCTGTTTGCTGTAATGGTAGTGGCCAAGTCTGTACTTATACCGCTTAGTATGGCTTTGTTAATTTCATTTATTTTATTTCCTGTTGTTAAAAAATTAGAAAGTTGGGGTTTTAATACTTTACTTTCTGCATTTCTTTCCTTGGTGTTGTTATTTGTGATTTTTGGAGGTGGGATAACCCTATTTTCTACTCAAGTAATAGGGCTTTCGGATCAATTGAGTGATTTTACAGGAAAAGTCATGAGTACGTTAACAGAAGCTATAGTTTTTATCAATGATAATGTAAATTTTATAGATGAATTAAATAGTGATGAATTGATAGAAAATGGAAAAGAATGGCTGAAGGAATCATCCGGATCATTATTGCAAAATACTTTTAGTGGGACCGCATCCTTTTTTACAGGAGCATTAACCACAATAATTTTTACATTTTTATTGCTCATATATAGGGTAGGTTTGACAAAGGCCTTTGTAGCATTTGGAGATGTAGAAAATAGAAGCAGGATTTTTAAGATGCTCAAAAAAATTCAAAGCGTGGGAAAACAATACCTTTCAGGAATGTTTCTATTGATTATAATTTTAGGTTTTGCCAACAGTATTGGATTGTGGATTATTGGAATTGATAGCCCTTTTCTTTTTGGATTTCTTGCTGCTTTGTTATCAATAATACCTTTTATTGGAACCACTATAGGGGCAACAATTCCAGTACTTTATGCTTTTATGTCTTCAGATTCTTTATGGACGCCATTAGCTGTGGCATTATTATTTTGGGGAATTCAAATTGTAGAAAGCAACTTTTTAAATCCCAAGATTGTAGGCAGTAGCTTAAATGTAAATGCCTTGGTAGCCATTTTAAGTTTATTGATCGGGTCTTCTGTATGGGGAATTGCGGGCATGGTTTTGTTTCTTCCTTTTGCAGCAATGCTTAAAGTCATATGTGAGGAGTTTGATCAATTGAAGCCCATTGCCATGTTGATTAGCGACGATATTTCCGGTGATAAGAAACATAAGCAAAAAACCTCAAAATGGATAGAAAAAATTAAAGAATGGTTTTAACCCATAATTGTTATTTTTTGTCAAAAAAATTCATTAATTATATTTTTCTAAATTTAAGCCTATTCGATCTATTCCAATCTATGATTGGAAATGAACTGTAATTCAAATCCTCACCATATACTTAGTCAACAATCCCCGCGATTGATTTTGAATTTGCCTTTTCATGATGGGAGTCCAACCAAGTAGCCAACCTTTCCAACCTAAAGCTTGCCTAGCCCATTTCCATACATCGAATCGATCAGTATGTTGAATGATTTTGTCGTCTTTAAATTTGAAGGTGGCACTTATTTTATTGACTACTTTTCTTTTTTCAGGTCCAAAAATATAGGTTGCTTCCCAAAATGCACTTCCTTTTTCGTTCTCAGCTTTCACATTGGAATAAGTGATTTTAATATTTCCCTTGCTTCTTTCAATCAGCATTCTCCACATGGCTTTGGCTTCTTCTCCTTTCAATTGCCCAAAAGCCGGATCTTCGAAGACAATATCATTGTGATAATGCGATACCATCTCAGCTGCTTTTCCTTTTGAAAATGCCTCATAAAAGGCTATGATGATTTTTTTATGCTTGTGTGACATAGCCAAAAGTTACAAAATATTTACCATCAATCTGTGCTAATCAGGGAAATGCGGGGTTAATAAATTTTCAACCACAGATTTCGCGGATTCTCACAGTTAGACAATTGGATTCTTCCCGGTTTCAATTCACCCTTGGGATTGTTAAAGAACCTACGCCGGATTTTGAAAATATTTCTTTGTGCCTTTGCAGGAACAAACCAAAAAACCTTTTAATCAAAAAACATATGATACATTTCCTTCAGCGGTAACTCTTCCAAAACTTCCCTTTGGGAAGTACTATCAATTTCAGCCCATCTGACCAATCTAACTTTACCATCGGCAATCTCAATTCCGGAAATACTGTCATCACTGAAACAGCAGCAACCGGCATTGAAATAAGTAGGTCGGTAATGTGGCAGGTCTGCATCACCTAAGGTACACTGACTGGGATGGCGCTCGATTCTATCTTCCAATTCTTGAATCAATTTCTGATTGCCCTGGAGTTTGGCTTCTTCCAACTGTTGTTTCAACACCTTGACATGGCTGTATGAATGAAAAATGGGTTGGTGGGTATGGCCTGTCACCAAAACCAGGTTTTTCTGTCGCTGACTCCATTCATACATCAACCTATTATGCAGCGTTTTTTCGCTTTTTGAAATAGCCGGGGTATTGATATTGATATCTAAAAATGACTGCAGTGGGCCCCAGATATAGGCTACAAACCATATCGAAAACTTGCTGCCGTCACTGCGTTTGTCCCCTTGATGGCCATGGGTACAGAATACATCGATGTATTCTCCATTTTCGTAATTAACCCGTACTACAATACCTCCATAAATATTTATGGCTTTATCATAGATCTCCCTCAGGTACATTTTTGAAAAGGGATCTATTTTCCAAAACAAGTCATGGTTACCATAGATTT
>CAZLJT010000089.1:10609-13025 GCA_964559905.1 uncultured Aquiflexum sp. | reverse complement strand
ATTTCCTTTCATAATTAACTATAACCCAATCTATCATGAAACAGAAATTTTACTTAAAATCAGGGATAATTATATTCCTGCTTGCACTGTCCCTAAATACTTATGGTCAGTCAAGAGTAGTAAGAGGACAGGTGACTGACGAATCGAATGAACCGATTCCAGGAACGACTGTCATCGTAAAAGGAACCACCGTTGGTACGACCACCGATTTGGATGGTAATTACAGTTTATCAGTACCGGACAATGGAACTCTTGTCTTTTCCTTCATTGGCTTTATGGCCACAGAGATTCCTGTAGCCAATCAAAGTATTATCAATGTTTCCCTTAAGGTCGATTTGTCTGACTTGGAGGAAGTCATTGTAGTAGGTTATGGTACTCAAAGGAAAAGTCAATTGACAGGTGCTATTTCATCTGTTGGCTCCAAAGAAATTCAGGAACTTCCAATCTCCAATGCAAGACAGGCTTTGCAGGGTCGTGCTGCAGGGGTAGATGTTACCATTGCAGGAAGTAAACCCGGAGCTGGTCCACAGGTAAGAATTAGAGGCCGCCGTTCATTCAGTGCGGGAAACGATCCGCTCTATGTAGTGGATGGTATACCCATAGCTGGAAATATTGATGATATCAACCCTCAGGACATCACCTCAATGGAAATCCTGAAAGATGCCTCATCCACCGCCATATATGGTTCTAGGGGTGCAAATGGTGTGGTACTGATCACCACCAACAGAGGCAAAACCGGAAAGACTATTGTTTCCTTTGATATGTTTACTGGAATAAACGAGTCTTTGGGAAGAATTGAAGTTTTTGATGGGCCACAATTTGCAGAGTATAAAAGAGAATCCAGAAGAGCGACAGGAAACTATCCTGCTGGACCAGCTACACCAGAAGCAGATGCAGCATTATTTGAGCCTGTTGAATTGGAAGGCATTGCTTTGGGAAGGACCACTGACTATGTGGGTGCTTTGCTTAGAACTGGAGTTATCCAAAATTATCAGGTAGGAGTTCAGGGAGGAAGTGACAAAACTACTTTTTTCATTTCAGGTAACTACTTCAATGAAACCGGGGTGGTAAAAAATCAGGATTTTTCGAGGTATACATTCAGAATCAATCTTGACCATAAAATTACGGACAGAATAACCATTGGAACTTCTACTCTATTGGTCAACAGTCTCAGAAATGGGGAGTTTTTTAACCCTATTGGAGGAGCAATGCAGGAAAACCCTCTCGGTAAACCATTCGACGATGATGGCAATCTGATATTTCTTCCTACAAACGATGGACTGAGAACGAATCCCTTTGCCGAAATTGTTCCAGGCGCCCAACTTGATGAAATTAGCCGTTACAGGATGTTTAATAGTATCTATGCAAGCATTAAACTGCATAAAAACCTGACTTTTAGAACCAACTTCGGGCCGGATTTCAGTTTCCAGAGAGCTGGCAGATTTACAGGTTCTCAGACCAATGCCAGAAGAGGAGCCCCTCCAACGGGAAGCATCAATGAAAGATGGGATTTCAACTATACACTAGAAAATTTTCTTACCTATGACAAATTGTTTGGCGAAAAACACAGGCTGAATGTAACTGCACTTCAGGCTATTCAGCAAGACAGGTCAGAAAGGACCGGCATCTCGGTTTTGGGGATTCCGGCACCAAGCCAATTGTACCATCGATTGGGAGATGCCAGCCAAATCACTGGTGCCAATACTGACCTGATTGAATGGGGACTTCTTTCCTACATGGGCAGAATTAACTATGGCTACATGGACAAGTACTTGGTCACAGCAACCCTAAGGGCGGATGGTTCTTCCCGTTTTGGTTCCAATACCAAATGGGGTTATTTCCCTTCTGTAGCATTTGCATGGAATATTACCAATGAAGCTTTTATGGCCAATGCTAACATTGACCTGTTAAAATTGAGGGTAAGTTACGGTTCTATTGGTAACCAAGGTATCGACCCGTACCAAACTCAGCCTTTATTGGGCAGGACTGTTTATGCATTTGGAAATACAGCCGCCTTTGGCTTTAGACCTAACACCATAGGGAACCCTGACCTCAGATGGGAGTCTTCTGCAACTTTCAATGTGGGACTGGATTTTGGTCTGATCAAGGGCAGGTTGAATGGTTCCATTGAAGTCTATGATACCCGTACGAGTAGCTTATTGGCTCCTCAACCACTTCCCAATTCAACTGGATTTGGTGGATTTACAACCAATATCGGTGAAACACAAAACACTGGTTTTGAATTGACCGTGACTTCCATCAATATGGACAGGTCCAATTTCAGGTGGTCAACGGACCTGATATTCAACACCAACCGGGAGCAGATAATCAGTCTTGCCGGCGGCAAAGTGGATGACATTGAAGCTGCTAGATTTATCGGGCAGCCGATTACTGTATTCTATGACATGAAAAAATT
>CAZLJT010000089.1:0-10599 GCA_964559905.1 uncultured Aquiflexum sp. | reverse complement strand
TGGTATTTGGCAGACCAATGAAGCTGACGTTGCCCAATCGTTTGGTGACAGAGTCGGAGAGATCAAAATTGATGACTTCAACGGGGACGGAAGAATCAATGCCGAGGATCGACAAATATTGGGTACAGCAGTGCCCGACTTTATTGCGGGTCTGACCAATAGGTTCAACTACAAAGCATTCGACTTCTCCTTCTTCATATTCGCAAGGGTAGGTCAGATGGTGAGAAGCCGCTTCCATGATTCCAATAATTCCCTCTTTGGAAGGTATAACAACCTTGCCATTGATTATTGGACACCAAATAATCCAACCAATGATTTTCCAAGACCAAATCAGAATCAGGAAAGTCCTAAATACGCATCTTCTATGTCATATTTTGATGGCTCATTTCTTAAGATACGTAACATCAATTTTGGATACACCCTTCCTGCACCATTGGCTTCAAAAATGAAAATGCAGAGCCTTAGGATATATTCCAGCATACAGCAGCCATTTATATTTTCGGAATACAGGTCCCGATATAAGGGAATTGACCCTGAAACATTCATTGACGGTGAACAGGGTGTAGAAGGTGGTAGTGTAAGTGCCAATGTGGCCCCTGCTATTACCACTTACACACTTGGTCTTAATGTAAGGTTCTGATAAAATCAAAAAATATAGTTATGAAAACAATACAAATAATTTATAAAGACGCTTCACGGATTTTGAAAGGTCTGCTGTTGTCTGTCGTGATAATCTTGGCCTCATGCCAGTCGGTTTTGGAGGAAGATGTCATTTCCAGGATTGGAAATGATTATATGAATACAGCAAGTGGCTTCAATGATGGTGTCAATGCAGCCTACAGTACATTGAGAATGTGGTACGGTACGGAAAGGGGTAATAATTTTACAGTATTTGGTACTGATACCTATAGACAAGGTTCAGATGGTAGTTGGAAATTCATGAATGAATATACCAATCAATTTGATTCCAGAAACGGTCATGCAAGAGAAGTGTGGGATGAAGCTTATCGGGGCATCAATACCTGCAATGCTTTGATAGAGAGAGCTCCTAATGTGACCGGTATTCCCGAGGCCACCAAAAACACCCGATTGGCGGAAGTCAAATTTCTCCGTGCCCACTATTATTTCCTCCTTGTACAGTTGTTCGGAGGTGTGGATCTTAGGTTGACAGAAACTTTGGTACCAACAACTGAAATTACAAGAGCAACGGAAGCGCAGGTATATGAAGCCATTGTCAGAGATTTGACTGAAGCAATTCCAGATTTACCCGCTATGATGAGGTCCAATGATTACGGACGTGCAACCCGGCCAGCAGCAGAGCATCTTCTGGGAAAAGTCTATTTGACCAAAGCCACTTCGACTGCCCAGGCAGGAGATGATTACAGCAAGGCGGAAGTTTTATTGAAAAAAGTAATCAGTGATTATGGTTTTATCCTCCTGCCGGATTATGCCGATGTACATGGATTCGGTAATGAAATCAATGACGAAGTGATCTTTGCAGTTCAATATACTCGGGACCCCTTGACCAATGGTGGAGGAAATAATGGCCACGTATTTTTCCTAATGGAATATGATAATCAACCGGGAATGAGGAGAGATACCCAGAATGGTAGACCATTCAAACGGTATAGACCTACCGATTATACACTAAATGTGATATTTGCCGACAGAGAAAATGATGCCCGATATGATAAATCATTCGTCCATCTCTTTCGAAGCAATAGACCGGGCACCTATAATACCTCCTTTGACCTTTCCAAACCCACTGTAACCTTTGCTGCAGGAGATACTGCTATTTTTCTGCCAGGATTTGAGATGCCGGCCGCCGAAAGGGCTACGAGGCCTTATCAGGTGCTAACCCCCAGTCTCTACACTGACAAGCTTTATCCCGCTTTGAACAAGTTTCTTGACCCAGGAAGAGTTGACTTGACCCAATTTCAAGGGGGAAGGGATTATATAGCATTCAGATTAGCAGATACTTATCTGATGTTGGGTGAAGTGCTTTTCCGACAAGGAAAAAATGCCGAAGCTGTAGATGTTGTCAATAATGTTAGGAGAAGAGCTGCTTTTCCTGGAAAAGAAGCAGCTATGGAAGTGACAGCAGCCGATATCAATCTTGAATTTTTTGTTGAAGAAAGAGCCAGAGAGTTATTGGGAGAACAGATGAGATGGTTTGACCTAAAAAGATGGGGCTTACTTATCGAAAGAGTAAGGCTTCATAATCCCGATGCGGCATCTAATATACAGGAATATCACAGTTTAAGACCAATACCACAAAATCAAATTGATCGTACTGCTGGCGGAGAGGCAAGTTTTCCTCAGAATCCAGGATATTGATTGATATTCCTAACAACTGAAAAGGTCCTCCAATTGGGGGACCTTTTATTTTTACTTTCCGGTGGATTCCCTTAGGATAATTTGGGAAGGTAATACAATGATTCTGTCTTCCAAAGGAGGTTGATTTGGCTTGGTAAGTTTTTTCATCAACAATTCCGCACATTCCATTCCAATTTTTAGTGCAGGTTGAGAAATGGTGGTCAGGGAAGGTTGAAGCAATCCCGCAATACGCATATTGGAGAAACTGATCATCCTAAAATCTTTCGGCATTTGCAATTTTGTTTCTTTTGCGGCGTAATAGGTTGCTATGGCTAATTTTTCAACAGATGCTACTATCCCATCAGGTCTGTCGAGTCCATAAAGAAAACCTGAAATAAGTCTGATATTTTCTTCTTCTTTTTGCGAACATTGGATTACCCAACTCTCTTCAAAGGAAAGTGATGATTCCTCCATCGCATCCAAATATCCTCTCAGTCTTTCCCTTCCTATAGATATTTCTCTGGACAATAATAAAAAGTAGATTTTTTTGCAGCCTTTATCTATCAAATGAGTAGTGGCTTTATAGCCGTTTTCATAGTCATTTGTGATAAACTTTGTTGTAGGGATTTCCTGACAAATTCTATCAAAAAAGATAATTGGCACCCCTTTGTTATACACCGTTTGTAAATGGTCAATATTCTTTGTCTGGCTCGAGACCGACATGACGATTGCATCAACCCGACCATTTAAAAGGTAAGAAATAATCCTTTTTTCGGTCTCCACATTTTCATGCGTGCTATAAACTAACAAATGATATCCATATTGCTGGGTGATTTCTTCTATACCGTCTATGACCTGACTGAAAAAATTATTGATCCTTTCCGGAATAATCACAGCAATGGTTTTGCTTTTTTGTTCCCTAAGACTTCTTGCAAAGGGATTTGGTTGGTAGTTTAGAGCCTTGGCCAGTTGATTTACCCTATCTTTAGTGGGTTGGCTGATTTCATAGCTGTCATTTAAAGCCCTTGAAACTGTAGAAGGTGATAATCCGAGTTTTTCCGCTAGATATTTAATGTTTACCTCTGACATCCTAAATTTCCCTTTTATAAACAAGGTTGCTAATTATTGCCTGATCTTACAAAAATCAAATAAATTCATTAAAATATTAAGAATCGTCCCAAAATAAAAATACCACGAAATCGATTGCACTAGTAATTAGCAATTACTTATAAAAGTTTTTGCTTAATCCCTTAAATTTCATTAAATAAACCTAATTAACCATGGATATTCTACCGCGTCGAGGTTTCAAAACCTTTATAGATGATGATTTTTTACTTTCAAATGAATTTTCAAAAGTTCTCTATCATGATTATGCGAAAAAATTACCCATCATAGACTATCACAATCACCTTCCTCCTGAACAAATTTCAAAAAACAAGATTTTTGATAACATAACCGAAATTTGGCTTAATGGTGATCATTATAAATGGAGGGCTATGAGGACTATGGGAATTAATGAGAAATATATCACCGGAAATTCTTCCGATTTTGAAAAATTCCAAAAATGGGCACAGATAGTACCCTATACCATGCGCAATCCACTCTATCATTGGACGCAGATGGAATTACAAAGATATTTCGGCATAGAGGAATTATTGGATCAGCATAACGCAATCGAAATTTATGACTTTACAAGCAAAAAAGTATCGACCCCTGAATACAGTACGCAAAGTTTGCTTTCCAAAATGAATGTAGAGGTAATCTGTACTACAGACGATCCTTGTGATGATCTTTTTTACCATCAGGAATTTAAATTTTCAAATAATTTTTTTGGTATGTTTCCAGCATTTAGACCAGACAAATCCTTTGCCATTGAGTTGCCTGAGAATTATGAAAATTACCTCAATAAATTAGCAACTGCCTCCGGTAACAATATCCAAACTTATGATGACCTTCTTCAATCTTTGAATAATAGGATTGATTATTTTCATGAAAATGGTTGCCGTCTCGCTGACCATGGGCTTGAAAAGCTATATTATTACAAAGACTCCTCTTTGGATCCTGAGGTAATTTTCCAAAAAGTAAATACCGGCCTTATACCCTCGGAAGAGGAAGTGGCATTTTTCAAATACAGGACTCTATTGGAACTTTGCAAAATGTACCACGCAAAAGGTTGGACCCAGCAGTTCCACTTGGGTGCCTTGAGAAACAATAACAGCAGAATGTATAGTCAGCTTGGACCGGATACTGGATTTGATTCTATCGGTGACTTCAATCAGGCAACATCGTTATCCGGTTTTCTGAATGAATTGGACAAAACAGATCAACTTGCAAAGACAATCCTATATAATCTCAATCCCAGCGACAATGAGGTAATGGCGACCATGACCGGAAATTTCAATGACGGAACCATAAAAGGAAAAATCCAATTCGGTTCAGGTTGGTGGTTTCTGGACCAAAAAGACGGTATGGAAGCGCAGATGAATACCCTTTCCAATATGGGTCTGATCTCTTGTTTTGTAGGTATGCTGACAGATAGCAGAAGCTTCCTTTCCTTTCCAAGACATGAATATTTCAGAAGGATTTTATGCAACCTGTTTGGGAAAGATATCCAAAATGGGGAACTTCCAAATGATGAAAAAATGATTGGAAAAATCATTCAGGACATTTGTTATTACAATGCGAAGGATTTTTTCCAATTTCCAAAAATATAAATGACATGAAATTATTCTCTTTAAAAAATAAAAAAATAGTAATCACAGGGGCTACAGGGGTCTTGGGCGAAAGGATATCAAGACACTTGGCCAAAGAAGGTGCGCAGATCATCATTTTAGGCCGGACACCTTCTAAAGTAGAGCACCTTATAGAAGTTTTAAGGAAGGAAGGGGGAAAAGCTGATGGTTTTTTGGCAGATGTTACCCAGGAAAATCAAGTGGAATTGGTTGCTCAAAAAATCGAGGCCAGATACAAGACAGTGGATGTATTGATCAATCTTGCGGGTGGCAATAGGCCTGAGGCTATTGTTGGTCCAATTCAAACTCTTGTTGATCTTTCTCCAGAAGCTGTCAAAAAAGTAATGGATCTCAATTATCAGGGAACATTAATTCCCATTAAATGTTTTTTTCCTTTAATGCTGTCCAACAAATCCGGCAACATTATCAATATCTCCTCAATGGCGGCAAGCAGACCTATGACAAGGGTAGTAGGGTACGCTTCAGCCAAAGCAGCTATTGACAATCTCACCAAATGGCTTTCTGTGGAATTCGCCCAGAAACATGGCCAAAATTTCCGTGTCAACGCCATAGCCCCAGGTTTTTTCCTGACAGAACAAAATCGATCATTACTTACAGAATCCAATGGAAGTTTGACCCAAAGGGGAAATCAGATCATCGCTCATACTCCGATGAATAGATTTGGCGAACCTGAAGATCTTCTCGGAACATTGCAATGGCTGTGTTCAGACGCTTCAAAATTCGTCACAGGAACCATCGTTCCGGTTGATGGGGGATTTTCAGCTTATTCGGGAGTTTAAAAAAAGACATAAGACTCAAGACGTAAGAAGTTATTGGTTAATGTGTTAATTTTCGATGGTCTTGTTTCTTTTTTTCTTGTCTCTTGTTTATATAATCTCAAATCTCATGTCTAACGTCTCACATCTTAAAAAAATGACCTACAAAATGGAACAGACCATGCGCTGGTATGGTCCCAAAGACCCGGTAAGTTTAGCTGACATCAGACAGGCTGGTGCCACTGGTATTGTTTCAGCATTGCATCATATTCCCAATGGAGATATTTGGACAAGGGATGAAATCAAAAAAAGAAAAGATATCATTGAAGCAGCAGGATTAACATGGTCTGTAGTGGAATCAGTCCCTGTCCATGAAAAAATCAAAACAAGATCTGGAAATTATGCCGAACTTATTGGAAATTATAAACAGACTGTTGAGAATTTAGCTTCAGAAGGCATTCATATTATCTGCTATAATTTTATGCCCATATTGGATTGGACGAGGACGATTTTGGCCTGGCCACTACCCAATGGCGCCAAAGCTTTGAGATTTGAAAAAAAGGAAGTTGTCGCTTTTGATCTTTTTATGCTCAAAAGACCTGGAGCAGAAAATGAATACAGCCCAAATGAAATTCAAAAAGCCAAAGAATTCTTTGAAAACGCTTCTGATGATACACTTAAACGAATAAATGACAATATCCTGAAAGGCTTGCCCGGGTCTGAGGAAGGTTATACTATGGAGCAATTTCAAACTGCCTTGGATACTTACCAAGGTATTGGACACAAAGAACTTGAAACGCATCTTCAGCTTTTCCTGGATGAAATTCTTCCTATTGCTCAAAAGAACGGTGTAAAAATGGCCATCCACCCGGATGACCCGCCATTTGATGTATTTGGGCTACCAAGAGTGATGAGTACTGCCATGGATATGAAAAGATTGATTTCAGATAATCCAAGTCCCAACAATGGCTTTACATTCTGTACAGGTTCTTATGGAGTCAGAGCTGATAATGATCTGCCTGCCATGGTAAGGGAATTTGGTGACCACATCCATTTTATCCATCTCAGGTCCACAAGAAGAGATGAGGAAGGCAACTTCTATGAAGATGACCACCTGACCGGAGATGTTCCCATGGAAGCTGTAATCCATGAGATTTTAAAAGTTCAACAAAAACGAAAAATTTCCATTCCGATGAGACCCGACCACGGCCATCAAATGTTGGATGACATTGCCAAGCCAATAGTAAATCCGGGTTATACAGCTATTGGGAGGCTTAAGGGATTGGCCGAGATTAGGGGTGTGGAAGCGGGGTTGATTTGGGCATTGAAAATGGGGTGATATTCACCCCCCAACCAATGCCTGAATAATCTCATTCCTCCTCGATCTTGAAAAGGGAATTTTCTTCATCCCCATATCAATTTCATTTCCTACTATTCCTTTGACTTTGGACCTGGAAATGATATAGGTTTTATGGACCCTCAAAAAATCTCGGCTTGGAAGTGAATCTTCCATATTCTTCATCGTCATCAAAGTGATGAATCGACCCTCGTGGGTATGTACAGCAACATAATTTTCCATGCCTTCTATATAATGGATTTCTTCAAAATTGATCCTTTTGAGGAAATTATCCACTTTTAAAAAAATATGGTCTTTATTTTTTTCCTGGTGTGATTTTTGATTTTTTAACTTGTACATTTCCCGTGCTTTGTTGACCGCTTTCAAAAACCTGTCAAAAGAATAGGGTTTGACTAAATAGTCAATAACATCCAATTCAAATCCCTGAAGGGCATAATTGGGATAAGCAGTAGTAAATATTACCATCGGAGGTTTTTTTAGCGATTTCAAAAAATCCAAACCTGTTATCTTAGGCATTTGAATATCGAGAAACATCAATTCAGGATTTTCTGAAGAGATCTTATTATTGGCTTCAAGGGCATTTTCACAGCTTCCTAGCAAATCCAGGAAATCAATTTCCCTGATATAGCTTTTCAGTCCTTCTCTTGCCAAAGGTTCATCCTCAACTATAATGGTTTTAATCTTCATTGACTTTGATTTCAAGTTTAACCTCAAATGAATCTGATCGCTCTATGGTTTCCAAGGTATGTTTATTTGGATACAGTATTTCCAATCTTCTCTTGATATTCTTCAAACCAATTCCGCCTTGGCTTATATGATTTTGCTTTTTATGGTTTTCCCTGGTATTAAAAAAATATGCCAATAATCGTCCATTGGAATTAGTGATATGAACTTTCACAATATTTTCTTTATAGGTATGTGATGAAAGATGTTTGAAACAGTTTTCCAAAAACGGAATCAACAATAAGGGAGCAATGGAGAAATCTTTCAACCCCTCTCCTTTTTCAAAAACCACCTTTAATCGATCCCCTTTTCTGATTTTTTCCAATTCAATATAGTTTTCAAGGTACTCCAGTTCCTGCTGAATATCAATACTATCTGTAGTGAATTCATATAGCTGTGATCTCAGCAGGTTTGATAATTTGATGAGTGTTTCAGAAGCTTTATCAGGATCCATCCTGATCAAAACATATACACTGTTGATGGCATTGAACAGAAAATGAGGGTTCACTTGCGACTTTAGGAAATTCAGTTCACTTTCAATTCTTTCTTTTTCCCTGAGCTCATTTTTTCTCACAGTCTTTCTATTTTCCAAAAATCCTTTGGCTGCCAATAAAATACCTCCTGTAAATAGATTGGATGAAAAGTAAATAAATAAGATCTGAAAAGAGCTTGACTGGAAGAATTTTTCGAGGTCCATGGACAAGGCAAGAGAAATTCCATATTTCATAAACAAGGAAAACAAAGCCGCTAAAAGAAAGAATGCCGGAAAAAACAAAATCGCTCCTTTGGTTTTCATCAACTTGGGTATCAATACATACTGGGAAATGTAATACACCCCTGCATTGGAAACGGTATAAAACCCAGTTACCCAATACAACTGATTGATATCAGGATAGAAGTCCCGATATACCGAAACCCAAAAAACAAAATATACGATCCAAAAAATAACATGATGCACCTTATATTTTCCTAATACCGATCCAAACCAACTTATGATTTCAAGAGGTTTTTCCGTGACCGGTTTAATAGATGGTTTTTCCATTTTACTTTTTATCCTTAAATGCGCCTGCCAATATTAAGGTCATAAATACTATTCCTACTCCAAATAATGTCCACCAGATCATGTGCTTTCCTTTTTAGATTTTGTCAAGATACTTTTTTTTCAATAATTGAAATTAAGGATTTGGTTTTTGCGATAAGAATAAAGTTGACGATTTGATTGATTTCTTTGACTAAAAGGTCTTAAACACTGACCAAACTTGCATTTTACTTATTTGGGCATAATTCAACCACAATTTTCAACCCATTTTTCATTTCATAAACTTTTAGGCATTTGGTCAACTCTAATTTTCAGCTTGTCAAAGAAATTATTTTTAGGAATACCTATCCGCCAATTTTGGATAAACTAAAACAAAAACATCATGAAAACGCAAAAATTCAATTGGCTACTTGTTTGTATGCTATTGGCAGTTCTCAAATCATTTGAGGTATCTGCCACACCACAACTCATCACCACCGAAATCATCGGAAAAGGTCAACCAATGATATTGATTCATGGTATGTCCTGTAGTTCCGAGGTTTGGGATGAATTTGTGGAAAAATACAAAGAAAATTATGAGCTGCATTTGGTAACCATCAAAGGTTTTGGAAATAAGGAGAAAGCGGAAGTTGAGCATTACCTGAGAGAAGTTAAGGATGAAGTGGTTGCCTACACCAAAGAACATGATTTAAAGAATCCTATTTTGGTTGGACATAGCATGGGTGGATTTTTAGGATTATGGGCAGCTGCCGAAGAGCCTGGGATTTTCGAAAAAGTCATATCAGTAGATGGAGTACCATATTTCCCTGTGCTGCAAATGGCAGGAATTACTCCTGAAACTGCCAAACCGATGGCTGAAAGCATGAAAAATGCCATGGCAAATATGGACGAAGTTACTGCTTTGGCAAACCAAAAAATGATCATTGCATCCATGATAGCCACAGAAGAGAAAAGAGAGAAGGTAGTTCAAATGGGAATGAACAGTAACCCTTTGGTGGTGGGACAGGCGTATGGAGAAATGTTTACCACCGACATTAGGCCTTTGATGAATAAAGTGGAAGTACCTGTTCTGGTATTTGGTTCATGGGCTGCTTATCAAAACTTTGGGGCCACCAAAGAGTCTGTTACAAATGGGTATGAAAACCAACTTAAGGACATTCAAAAAGTTAAATTGCTGGTTGCAGAAAAGGCATATCATTTTGTATTCTATGATGAACCGGAATGGTTTTATAATGAATTGGAAAAATTTCTCTCGGAATAAATATCAAGAAATAAGTCTTCTAAACCTCAACCTAATCCAATAAAAATGTTTTAAAATATATTAACAAACTAACTTTTAAATTATCCTTCTTGTCTAGTAGTAAATCAGGCGATGACAGGAAATGATTTGCAGCTCATAAGGAGTGGAAAGCTTTTCTCAAGGTTAGTTTAGTTGATAATAAATTAATTGTCATTGATTGACAAAAATGAGGGCTTCGGTCCTCATTTTTATTTTATATTAATCTGAAAATCAAGCAGGTCCTGTTGGGAAGGTAAATCTGTATTTTTCCGGATTTATCAGTTGGGTAAATAGGATCACCTTCAATTCTACCGAATCCTCCATATTTAATATCATCAGAATTGAGGATGATTTTATATTTTCCTTTTTCAGGGACT
>CAZLJT010000088.1:0-13071 GCA_964559905.1 uncultured Aquiflexum sp. | reverse complement strand
CCAGGTGCGCCTGTACCGGAAACTGTAACACCGGCGGCCCTACCTTGAAGCATGTTGCCTAGGTTGAAACTTGGCTGCTGTAAAGTTGTCTTGGTATTTACGACTGAAACCGAACCAACAATATCTCGCTTCCTTTCAGAGGTATATCCAGTTACAATAACCTCATCCATTCCCATAAAGGATTGTTCAAGGGTAATGTTAATCTGACTTCTGTTTCCGACAACCTCTTCTCTGGAGGTAAAGCCAATGAATGAGAAAACAAGTGTGCTTTGCTCCGATGGCACATTGATGGTGTAATTTCCTTCAATGTCAGTTACGACTCCCGAAGTAGTCCCTTTGACAAGGATACTTACACCTGGAAGCCCGTCGTTAAATTCATCAATAACCTTTCCGGTTACTGTTCTTTGCGCCAGTGCGGTGGCACTGGAGAGAACTAAGAGTAATATGAATACACTTAGACTTTTGTAAAGTTTTTCCATAAACATAGATTGATTGGGTAATAATTATTAATCGATTTTTTATTGCAATAAATTAATAAACTTTGGATGCAAACGATTGCAAGATGATGCAAAATAATTGCAATAGTTTATCTGAATCTGGGAAGAAAATCAGGGAACTATTGCTGATTATACCTTGACAATTTTCTTGTCTTCTATTTCTCCACTTTGATTTCAATCTCAAAGTGATGATTTTTTTTGCTAAAACGATTTCAATGAATTAAAAAAAATAAACTAATATATCATAGGCAATACATTTTGGGTTAATGTTAAATTTTTTATCATGCAAATAAAATCCTAAAAAAGAATATTATTTGGCATAATAAATGAATTATAAATTAATCAATTTTAGATTAATCTAATCTGCTTTACAAGGTTGAAATATAAGTATAAATCAAAAAATCAAAAACTTTTTGTTAAAAATCATTAATTTATTCTAGTTTTTTTTCGGTCCTGAAAAGTCCAACAAAATCATTTTCTTCAAAGTAAGCTTTGAAATTAATATCCCTCAAAGCTCTCTCCCTTAAGTATTCACTTCTATCGATTGATTTTGAAAGATTCTCAATCATTCCAGCCTTATCCCCTGACAATGAAGCCACTAATGCTAGTCCATAAAAACCATATCCCGAACTTCTGTCCAGCTGCACACATTCTTCAAATGATTCCAAAGCCATACCATAGTCTTCAGCCAGAAAATAAGCCAATCCTTTATTAAAAAGATTTTCTTCATTTTCCTTTGCCCTGTTCAATCTGATAGTGGCCAACTTGTAGTCACCATTGATGATATCAAGCGCCCCCCTTACACCTTCATTGTAAGACAAAAAAGAATCAGATTCATCCCGTTCCAAAGCTGAAGCCTCTGAAATCGCAATATAGGCATCAAAATAATCCCCTCTCAGAATATAAGCTCTCCCTATATTATGTAGTGAAACCGATGTGGTCTTGATCCTATTGGACTGCTTAAACATATTGATAGCGTTACTGATCAATACATTCTTTTCCCTTATATCTAGTTCCCGCTGAGCCCGGTTCAAATATGCCACTCCTAGATTATTGAAAGCCAATTCCGAAGGATAAAGCTCTGTCAATTTCAAAAATATGGCCTCCTTTTCCTCCAATCTCTTTGCAGTCTGACCAGCAAAAATCAGGTGGTCTTGGGTCAATCCATCCAAAGGTTCCCCGTTATTGAGTAAGGCAAATACACTGGCTGAAATTTCCAGATTGTTGAATCGTGTGTCTTCCAATAATACCGAGACTTTAGCTGCGCTCAATTTTGGGAATAAATCCCTTGATATATTTCTATAGGAATCCAGCCTTTGCAATTCCTGAAGTTGGGATGAAAAATCGCGTTGACTCAATAAAACATTATAAACTGCTTCTTTTTGTACTTGGCTTATACCTTGATAATCACTCAAAAGCAAACGCAAGTCAAACCAATCATCGGATCTAAAATCAGTCTCTACTTTTGCTCCTTTCAATAGGCCACTTTCTTGTAACTGATCTGTAATAAATTCCGCTCTTTTTTGGGCTAAGCCTTTGACATTATCCTGAGTGTAAGGCGAACTTAGTCCGGTTATGGTTACCCTGCTGATTTTTTTGCCTTTTTCTCCTAATACGAAAAAATCCTTGACAGGGGTGGGCAGCACAGGAGCTGAACGAACTGTACTTCCTGGTGAAAAAGGAATGATGAATTCGCGACTATCTAAGGATTTTTGATCTGAAAATTCTTTTTCCATATAAATCCCGATATCAGGAATAGGTTGGTCTGGTATGACCTGGCCTATTCTGGTAAGCAGCGGTGAAGTTTCCAATCCTACTGCGAGGGTCTTTTGGGGAGTCTGATAGACGGTGTTTTTCTTTTCGACCAACCCTTTAACCACTAAATCCCCTCTTTCCATTCCCGGTAAATACGGGAATACAAAAATGTTATCTATTCTGGCAGAGATGAGATTCTGGGTATAAGCCCCATCAAAAGGCACTATTTCTCCAAATCTAAGGGAACCCTCTCCATATAAATATTCCGGATATAAAACAATCCTGACGTCTTTTTTCAAAAATTCCAATGGGATAGCTCCTTCAATCCTAAATCTCACCGAATCTCTGTGTAGTTCCAAAATTTCCGGTTTGGCATACACCCCTTCCAGCAAACTATCATAAATATTGATTTTGGGGCTACATGAGCCGAGGGTAAAAATCAGAATTAATAGAAGAAAATATTTTTCAGTAATTTTAAACATTTGGCATTCAATTAGATTATTGAAAATAAATTATTACTTTTAGTTGTAAATTACAAACCAGCTATTATGAATGAAATTAAATTGTTTTTCGAAGAAAGAGCCTTTGGCGTTTGTTCCAAATTGGGTGAGAAACTGCATTTCCCTATAGACAGTATCCGCCTGTTTTTTATTTATAGTTCTTTTATTACTCTTGGATCTCCTATCATTCTTTATGTCAGCATGGCTATGTTGATGAAAGTTAGGAAATACTTGAGAAAAATGAACAATCCCATATTATTTGATTAAATTTTATTAAAGGTTTTCCAACCTCTGATGTAATAATCCCACAAAATGGATCTCTTCCTAAGAATAGATATTTCATCAGGCAATTTTGAAGCCAATACGTATTTATTTCCTGAATTTTTCATTCTGTGAAAAGCAAAATGAGCCTTGAGGACTTCTTTTGAATCTTGAATGTTGCCATTTAGGAGAAAAGAAAGTGCAGCAATGGCATCCAATATCAGACGGAAAAGATAGATTTTAAGGAATCTCTTTTTCGAGGTATTTTTATGCAGCATCAAAAGATTGTTTCGAAAGTTAAGATGCGTTTTGAAAGGATTGGCCCTCGATAAAGTCGCCCCCCCAACATGCCAGACCTTAACTGCTCCAAAATAGCCTATTTTATATCCCTTTGATCTGATGCGCCAGCAAATATCGATTTCTTCCATATGGGCAAAAAATCTTGAATCGAAGCCTCCTACTCCATAAAAAACAGACGCCTTGATGACCATACAGGCTCCTGAAGCCCAATCCACCTCAATTTCATCATCGTACTGGCCTTCGTCCTTTTCTATAGTACTGAAAATTCTTCCCCTACAATACGGATATCCCAAACTGTCTACAAAACCACCACCTGCCCCTGCATAATCAAAAAAATCAGGGTTTTGAAAAGAAAGGATTTTAGGCTGTAAAGCCGCAAATTCGGTGTTATGATCCAGCCAATCAATCAGATCTTTATCCCAGCCAGGACTTACATCTACGTCGGAGTTTAGCAAAATGTAATATTCAAAATCTCCTTCAAGTTGGGACAAGGCCTTGTTGTACCCTCCGGTAAAACCGGAATTTTCAGAAAAACTCAATAACCTCAAACCGGGGAACTCCGATTTCACAAACTCCACAGATCCATCATTACTGAAATTATCTGCTATAATGATCTCGAAGTGAGAATGGCTTATAACAGAAGGGAGAAATTTGCGGAGCATTTCTTTTCCGTTGTAATTTAATATGACAACAGCCGCTTTCTGCATCAAAACATATTTCCGAAGTCCATTCCCGGAATATTTGGCATCATACCGTCAGTAGCAGACTTCAGTTCCTCTTTGATCTTTACCTCAATTTGCTCCAACGCTTTGTTTGTAGCAGCAACAATAAGATCACTCAACATTTCTTTATCTGACAGATTGACAATAGAATCATCGATTTCAATGGAAATCACATTTCTGTTTCCATTCACGGTTACCTTCACCATACCTGCGCCGGATTCACCTTCAGCTTTGAGGTAAACGAGTTTTGATTGGGCCTCTTTGATTTTTGCCTGCGCCTCTTTTACCTTATTCATGATACTCATTATATCAAACATATCATCATCATTAGTTTGCTGCAAATATAAAGGATTTCAATTCAGTTGGTAATTTTACTAAATCCTACTATTCCCAAAGCCTGCTACCATTATTCAAAACTATATTTCATTTATAGAAATTATTAACAAATTTTATGTATATAATGAAACATTTTTCAATCAATTTCGATTCTTTGACTAATCCTCTAAACTTCCTATCTAAGATAAATATGAAACTCGTCGAAAAAATAACCAAAGAACAAATCCTTGATTTAAAATTCAGTAAAAAAGAAGTTTTGGAAGATGACATGACCCGAAGAAAAAGAAATTTTGATTTAATGCGGGCACAGGCCTTGGGAAATCTTCTTAGGAGCAAAGTAAATATCACTTTTGAAACTGCCGATGGGAAAGTCTATCAGGTTAATACCACCGTTTGGGCAGTTGGAAATCAGTTCGTTTCTTTAAAATGTAATACTTATATCCCTATTAACGCTATCCTTGAGGTAGATTAAGTTAATTGAAATGGGATAACATCATTTGTATACAAACCTTTTTATCAACTCATCAACCACCATTGATTCCTGAACTCCTGTTTTTAGGTTTTTCAGGCTTAATGTTCCTTCATTTATTTCATTATCTCCCAAAATGATTACAAATGGAATTTCTTTTTTATCGGCATAGATAAACTGCTTTTTGATTTTTGCGATTTCCGGATAAAGTTCGGAAGAAACACCACTGTTTCTCAAAGTATTCAAAACCTTAAGTCCATATTCAAATCCATTCTTGTCGAAATGGGTAATCAGAACCTTGGTTTGATCCAAGCTTTCTACAGGAAAGATTCCCAACTCTTCCATCACATCATACAATCTGTCCACTCCAAATGAAAATCCTACTCCGGAAACACCCTCAAGTCCAAATACCCCTGTAAGATTATCATATCTCCCGCCACCACTGACTGAACCAATAGAAACATTATTGACTTTAACCTCGAAAATAGCCCCAGTATAATAGGATAGTCCTCTTGCCAAAACCACATCAAAATCAATACTGCTCTCGTTTTCCCCATAAGCCTGCAATAGACTAAATACCTCTCCTAACTCCTCCAGGCCTTTAATTCCGATTTCTGATGCCGCTAGAAATGTTTTCAAAAACTCAAGTTTCTCTCCGTTTGATTTCTTAAGGTCAATGACAGGTTCCAATTGTTTTATGGCATTTTGCCCAAAATTTCTTTGTACCAATTCTTCCTGTACCTTTTCCCAACCTATTTTATCCAATTTATCTATTGCTACACACAAATCCCCTTCCCTTCCTTTTTCCCCAATGACTTCAGATATTCCTGTGAGAATTTTTCTGTTGTTTATTTTGATGCTGTAATCCGTAATACCCAAATTCACAAAAACTCTTTTGATCATGAGAAGTATTTCAAGTTCACAGACAAGACTGTCTGTACCGACTACATCTGCATCGCATTGATAAAATTCCCTGTACCTTCCTCTCTGAGGTCTGTCCGCTCTCCATACTGGCTGGATTTGAAACCTTTTGAATGGGAAAGTGATGTCATTGCGGTTCATCACCACAAATCTTGCAAAGGGGACCGTAAGGTCATAACGTAAACCTTTTTCTGATACCTTTGGCAATACTGTCCCAGTACCTAGCTGCAGATCTTCAGCATTGACATTTTTAAGGAAATCCCCACTATTTAATATTTTAAAAAGTAATTGATCTCCCTCATCCCCATACTTGCCTGTCAAGGTGCTGAGATTTTCCATAGCCGGGGTTTCCAATTGCTGAAACCCAAAAAGTCTAAAGGTATCCTTGATAGTATCCAAAATAAAATTTCTTCTGGCCATTTGAATGGGGCCAAAATCTCGAGTTCCTTTTGGTAGGCTTGGTTTCTGAACAGACATGTTTTATTTTTAATTTTGGCCAAAGTTAAGTAAAATCAAAATTTTATTTTAATTTTGCACCTCATTTGAGACAACATAAACAGATAAGACGATGGCTGTTACTACTTTAAAAAGAAAATTAAGAAGAAAGAGACAAGGTCAAACTACCAGAGTTATTAAAATCAAACAGTTGAGTGCCAAGCCGGTAATCAAAAATGTGGATATTGAGGAATTGAAAAAAAGCTTCGATAAATAATTCAGACCGCTCTTTAACAAGCAATAAAGAGGGCAATGTGAAAGCATTGCCTTTTTTATTTATTCCTTCTTGATATAATTTCTGGACCGCTAAAATTTTTATTAAAATAATAAGGGCTTAGAATGACGGCTAAGTACAAAAACAGGTTTCATTTCCCTCTTTTTCCCAATTCCACGACCCTGAGGTTTTGGATTTTACCTTTGTCCAAGTCAAATAACAACATTGTCCTGACGACATGGAAACCCTGCTGCCCAATGGCACCAGGATTCATATAAAGACATTTGATACCTCTATCAAACTCTACTTTACAAATATGAGAGTGACCGCATACAAATAAATCTGTGTGGTTAAGTTTAATTTTTTCTTTTATACCCTTGGCATATCGGGGAGGTTTCCCGGCAATGTGAACCATTCCAACACGGACTCCTTCCAACTCAAACCAAATTTCTTCAGGAAACAATTGCCTCGCCGACTGACCATCAATATTTCCGGTGATGATTCTTTTGATTTTGTCCTGAGGAAGAAATTCCAGAATTTTTAAATCTCCGATATCCCCTGCATGCCAAATTTCATCCACCGCTGTCAAATGGTCAATGACTTTAAAATCAATATACCCATGTGAATCCGAAATAAGACCGATTTTTTTCATTTTGAAACTTAGAAGCAGAATAATGAGTAAATTTGAGCAGGAAATAAATAATTTCGCAGAATTTTAAAACTACAAAAAAATGAACAGTTTGAAGAAAAGGATTTTGATGATCGCATTGATAGTTTTCAGTGGATCTTTTCAAGTAATTCAAGCCCAAGAAGGAGCCCCAAAACTAAGCCCAAAAGAATTTCAGGATCAGGCAAATAAAAAAAAGAAAAATGTAATCCTAGATATCAGAACCCCTGCAGAAACTGCGGAAGGTTATATTGAAGGTGCGGTTTTCGTGGATTTTTTGGCTGGGAATTTTGAAGAGGAAATCAGTAAGCTGAATAAAAAGAAAACCTATTATGTGTATTGCCGATCCGCCAAAAGAACTATTTCTGCAACTGAAAAGATGATGGAAATGGGATTCAAAAAAGTTTACATGCTCGAGGGGGGACTCAACAATTGGATGGAGAAGGGATTGCCTATCTCCAAACCCGATAATTAATCTTTAAAATATGTCTGTTTTTGCCCTTAAAAAACAAAATCAAAATATCTGGTCTCCATTCAAAACTAGTTTTGGATTTGAGGGATTACTTCCTATTTTTACGAACGAAAATATTGTTTATAATGAGAATAATTCAATTTAGAGAAGCATTGAGAGAGGCCATGTCTGAAGAAATGAGGCGCGATAAAAACGTGTTTCTCATGGGTGAGGAAGTGGCCGAATATAATGGAGCTTATAAGGTTTCACAGGGTATGCTGGACGAATTCGGTCCGGATAGGGTCATTGATACGCCAATAGCCGAACTTGGATTTTCCGGCTTGGGAGTAGGTGCAGCAATGAATGGTTTAAGGCCCATAATAGAATTTATGACCTTCAATTTTTCTTTGGTGGCCATTGATCAGATCGTCAATTCCGCTGCTAAAATGCTAGCCATGTCTGGCGGCGCCTATAATGTACCCATCGTATTCCGAGGAGCTACGGGTAATGCCGGACAATTGGGAGCTACCCACTCTTCCAATTTTGAGAATTGGTTTGCAAACACGCCTGGCTTGAAAGTGGTGGTCCCATCCACACCTTTTGATGCCAAAGGTTTGCTGAAAGCGTCTATTAGAGACAATGACCCTGTGATATTCATGGAGTCCGAGCTCATGTACAGTGATAAGGGAGAAGTCCCTGAGGAAGAATACTTGCTTCCAATCGGCGTTGCAGACATTAAAAGAAAAGGAAAGGATGTCACTATTGTATCCTTTGGAAAAATAATGAAAGTGGCTTTGGAAGCAGCTGAGGAACTTGCCAAAGACGGAATTGAAGCTGAAGTCGTTGATTTGAGGTCAGTAAGACCCATAGACTATGCAACTGTAGTGGAATCGGTTAAAAAAACGAACAGATGCGTGGTGGTAGAAGAGGCAAATCCATTGGCAGCAATTTCATCCGAAATCGCTTATCATCTTCAAAGAAATGCCTTCGATTACCTCGATGCTCCTGTTATCAGGGTAAACTCTATGGACATTCCATTGAGCTATGCGCCAACATACATTGAGGCCACTTTGCCTAATGTAAAAAGAACGCTTGAAGCAGTCAGACAGGTAATGTATAGATAAAACCGTCCTTTTTTTCCTTCTAAGAAGACGAATTTCTTTTAAAAATAGTAAGGAGTTCGAAATTCTGGAGATAGCAAAAAAATACGGCTAACTAAAAATACGAAAAAACCGCATGGTACACCATGCGGTTTTTTAATAACTATTACCCAATCAACTAATCTGTTTTAGTTGTTATTGATTATAGCTCCGGAATTTCCATCACCACCTTCTTTTAGGTCATCATTGCTGACTCCTCTTTTCTTTCTTCTAGGACCGTCTACACTCAGCTTTCCTATCCTATAATTAAAATTGATTTTGAAGTTCATGTTTCTCAAACCAATGGTACTGTTCTGCATAATTGTCGGAGTGTACAGTTCATTTTTGATAGTGAATACTTTGGTAAAAAAGTTTTCAGCTCCGAAACCAATTGAACCGCGCTTTTCATTAAACTGCTTGTTAAAATTCAATCCATAAACCCCAAATCCTCCTGAAGTTCCCTGAAGCTCTACCCTTCTGCCTCTTGCAAAGGTAAAGCCTTGGATTTGCCAATCTTTTGGAAGGGTATAATTTGCAAATAACCTACCGCTAAGTACAAAGCCATCATTCGAAGCTGCATATAAAGGATCTTCTATTCCATTGTCCAACCGGGCATAATATCCATCCACACTACCGTTCAAGGAGAATTTTCCTGAAAGATTAATGTTGGAGAATATGGATAAACCATAAGCTTTTTCCTGACCTATATTTTCGAAGGTAGTGAAGATGATATCATCCTCAAGCACTGACCTGATAGGCTGTATTGAACCGCTGGTGTTTCTGAAAAAACTGGTAAAGTTAATCATAGAGCCTTTTACAAAAGTGCTGTAAGATACTTCATAATTGTCTGTCAGTTCAGGTTCCAACAAAGGATTACCTTGCGATATTTGTCTTGGGTTGGCTGCATTGATGTTGGGGTTCAAGAAGTTCAATGATGGTCTCTGAACTCTTCTGTTGTAGGCAGCCTTGACCATTTTGCCTTTTTCCAGTTTTCTGCTCAAATTCACACTTGGTACCCAAACTCCAAAGGATGGGATCTCAGCAGGCAGATCTGAGTTCTTGAAATCAGCACTGATGTTGGTATACTCATATCTCATACCTCCTTTGAAGGTGTATTTTTTTAGAAAATTGGTCATATAGGAAACATAACCGGCCGTTACATTCTGATCGTAGGTAAATTCATTGGAAAATATTACATCATCCACTTCTATGAATTCACCATCAGATCCTTCCGCAGTGAAGTAAGAAAAATCACTCTCCGCTTTTCTAAGAATATTTTTAGCCCCGTATTCTAAAATCTGTCCATTGGTCAAAGGCGTTACATAATCCAATTGAATGGTAAATTCACGGTTGATACCCTGGTTTAAATTCTTTATTCTACTTGCAATGTTTTCAAAAGAATTATCATAAAGGCTATTGATGAAGTCATTGGTAAGATTTCCTTGACTGTACAATCCGGAGATACTGAATTCCTTACCTTTTTTCTCATAGGTCTTTGTATAGTTGTAGTTGACATCAATATTGTTTGAAAGATTTGCAACATTGACATCCATAAGGGTAGAATTAAGTAATACATCCTCAGCAAATGTTTCTGTAGCCAAACCATCTTGGAGGTTTTTCATATTTCTTAAACCAAAGCTTACAGAAGCGGTCATGAAATTGTACTTGTTGATTTCATAATCCCAACCGAAATTATATCTTCCAAACATCATTTTATTCCTGGTATCCGCACTCTGATTTATCCTTAGCTGGGATCCATCTGCATTGGTGATATACTGCTCGTTTTCAAAAAATCCAAGGATATTGTATCCTGCTCTTCCAAAACCACCCAAAGTCCAAGACATTTTATTTTGCTTAAGACTGGCGTTGATACCAAGATTTGATCCTCTGAATCCTGCGCTGCTATTGATATTCAATGAAGCTCCCACGAGGTTGTTTTTCTTGGTAATAATATTAATAACCCCTCCGGTACCTTCTGCATCATATTTTGCGGATGGCGAAGTAATCACTTCTATGGATTTAATCTCTTCTGCGGGTATCTGTTTCAATGCTTCTGCCACATTGGTAGCCACTATAGCGGACTGTTTGCCATTTAGCAAAACCAGTATACTGTTGCTCCCTCTCATAGAAACATTGCCATCCAAGTCAACTGAAAGCATCGGAACCCTTCTCAATACATCTGTGGCATCACCTCCTACCAAAGTTTTATCATTTTCGGCATTGTAAATTGTCCTATCAACCTTCTCTTCTATCAATTCCCTCTGTCCCATTACTGTCACTTCCTGAAGAGCCACTGCGTCCTGTACCAAAGCCAAAGTCCCCAAGTCAATTGTTGAGTTGGTTTGTGTAACTGTCAATATCTCCGATTTTAAGTTTTCAAAACCGAGAAAACTTATAACCACCTGATATTTCCCGTCTCCAAAATTGGAAATGATAAATTCTCCATCAAATCCCGCTACTGCACCGGCTATGTTTGTACCACTCTCTACCTCGACAAGGGAAACTGCAGCATATGGAATGGGATCTCCTGTAGCTTTGTCTGTAATTTTGCCTGCTATTTTATAAATAGGTTTTTCAGGCTGAGTATTTTGGGCAGAAACTCTTTGCGTGGTGACACTCCAACAAAGAGTACCTAAAAACAATAGTTGGATAAAATTTTTCATTATGGTAATTTTTTATTTTTCTGTGGATAGTTTACGGCAACAAAGGAATACTAATGCGAAATCAAAAAAAAACTAAATAGACCGTAGCAGGGATTGTCTCGACCAACTGCCTGCTTTAGTGGATGAAATGTTAATGACATGATGTTCTCCAAATTTAATCCTTCAAATACGGCTTCCTGTCGAGTAATCACACTATTTGGTAGATCATTTTATGTAAACCGCAAAATTTTATTTTAGTTTACAAAAAATTCACTTATATTATAATAATGCAGGATTCAGCAATAAAGAAAAATATTCCAATCTTAATTCACATCCTTGGATGGTCTTTGGTAGGTACAGTAGTCTTTGTACTTTCCCCTCTATCAATAGGTGTCGAAAGACCGATGGAGTTTTGGATTAAACAGGGATTCATGTTTACGATGTTGATTGGAATATTCTACTTTAATTATTTTTATCTGATTCCAAAATTTCTTTTTGCCAATAAAATCTCCATGTTCCTTATCATCAACCTTATTGGGGGCCTGGCATACGTTGGTATACTGATTGTTTTTGATGATTATACCAATATGCAGGAATTGATGCATAAAGCCTTTAGACCAAATGTTCCTCACGTCCCCAAACCAAGGAACTTATATTGGGACGTATCAAACATGCTGATTTTTTTTATGTCGGTTGGGTTCAGTACAAGTATAGTAACAGTCCAAAAATGGCAAGCTGATGAAAAAGTTCGGCTTCAGCTGGAACAAGAAAGAACCAATTCGGAACTTTCATATCTTAAAGCACAGATAAATCCCCACTTCTTTTTCAACACGCTGAACAATATCTATGCTTTGACCAATATTGATGTTGAAAAAGCCAAAACCGCCTTGCTTAAACTAAGTAGAATGATGCGTTATGTTCTATACGAAACTGAAAAAAACCATACGCTACTGAGTAAAGAGCTGGATTTTATCAAAGATTATATTGAATTGATGAGAATGAGGCTTTCCCCAAAAGTAAAATTAGATATCAATATTCCCGAGAAAATCGAAGAAGCAGAAATTGCTCCAATGCTTCTCTTGCCATTTATAGAAAACTGTTTTAAACACGGTATCAGTTCTCAGCATGAAAGTAAAATCAGCATATCGCTTGAAAAAAAAGGAAATGAATTGATCCTGGGAACGCAAAACAGTATCTTCAGATCAACTGAAAACACACCGGAAGGAGAAGCAAGCGGAATAGGATTAGTCAACACCACCCGAAGATTGGATCTGCTTTATCCCGGAAATCATGAACTCAAAATTGAAAGAACTATAAACAATCAATATATAGTGTATCTCAAGATAAATTTAAAATGAAAATCAAGTGCATTGCAGTAGATGATGAACCTTTGGCATTGGAACTTGTTGCCAAATTTATTGAACAGACTTCTTTTCTTGTTTTAGAAGCGAAATTTGACAATGCTATTCAGGCATTGGGTTATCTGAACCAAAATGACATTGATCTGGTGTTTTTGGACATTCAAATGCCGGACCTTTCAGGAATGGAACTGGCCAGAATTCTGGATGGTAAAAATTCTGAAAAAAAACCCAGAATTATATTCACTACTGCCTATAATCAGTTTGCCATTGAAGGATATAAGGTAGATGCCTTGGACTATTTGTTGAAACCTTTCAGTTTAAGCCGATTTCTTAAAGCTTGT
>CAZLJT010000087.1:0-13084 GCA_964559905.1 uncultured Aquiflexum sp. | reverse complement strand
CCTTTTATCAATCCTCAGGACGGTCGTCTTTCGCCTACATTTGTGGAGGGGGTACGCTTGGATTTTCAACCGGATAAGAAAAATAAATTCTCAGCCCAATTTATAGGAAGAATGAGCCCTAGGTCAACTTCGGGTTGGTTTGATATTGGGGAGACAATAGGAATATATCCTGTTGGCCAAAGTGAATTTGGTGGGCCATCAAATTATCAGGGAAATACCGAAAGTAATTTCTTCACCGTGGTGGATTGGCAGCATCGTACGGATTCGGATGTTCAATTACAGTTAAATCATACTTATGTTGACAATATTTCCAGTACGGTATTTACACAAGCCGTAAAGGATTGGGATATTGCAAATAGTGGAAAAAAGTTTGTTACAGGTCTGCAGTTTATAGTGCAAGATGGAATAGGCGATGGAGGTAATCCTGAACCTGATAAAAGATTCAAAAATCCAGATGATTTGAATTTTGTGTTGGGAGGCAGAATAGGTATCAAATCCAACAGGTCTATTTGGTGGCTGAATTATACGCATATAGATGGAAAAGGGAGATTTCTGAATCCGAGGGAATGGGGGAGAGATCCATTTTTCACATTTATACCCAGAGAGCGTAATGAAGGTTATAACCAAGTTGATGCTTTCACCACCTATTACCAAAGAAATTTCCCTGAAAAAGGCTTACAATTTTATGGCTTTGCAGGCTTACATTTTTTACCGGATCCAGGCAATACCGAATTGAATAAGTATGCATTTCCTTCTTATGCCCAAGCGAATCTTGGGGGCAAATACGCCCCAAAAAATTGGGGGAAAGGTTTGGATTTTCATGCTATTCTAATGAGTAAACTGAATATTAAATCAGGGGAAATAAGACCCCAATGGATTTACAATAAGGTCAATATGATTCATGTTAATTTTATTTTGAATTATACCATTCAATGGCAGTAAAAAATAACCCGACTCCATTCCAAAACGAAGTCGGGTTAATCTTAAAAAAAGAAATAGTTAGGGGTCAATCTCTTCTTTCCATTGATACCTCATCCAATCCCCTTTTCTTCAACAGGGCATCGATTTTGGGCTCAGTGCCTCTGAAATTCACATACATTTTCATAGGATCATCTGTTCCACCTCTTTCAAGAATTTCTTTTCTGAAAGCCTGTGCCTTGTCCTGATTGAACAGTTCGGTTTCTTTGAAAGCCTGGAAAGCATCTGTGTCCAATACTCCGGACCAGATATAACTGTAATACCCTGAAGAATAGCCACCAGAGAAAATATGTGAAAAGTAAGTACTTCTGTATCTAGGAATAATTTCTTCCATTAGACCAATTTTATCCATGGAAGTCCTTTCAAATTCATCTGCACTTATTGAAATAGGACTGGTTTGGGTATGGTAATCCAAATCCAATAAGGAAGCAGCCAGATATTCTGTAGTACCAAATCCCTGGCCAAATGTGCCGCTTTTCTGAAGTTTTTCAATTAATGCATCGGGTATCACTTCACCGGTTTTATAATGGATGGCGTATTGTTTTAAAACAGTTGGCTCTGTCGCCCAATTTTCCATGATCTGTGATGGCAATTCCACAAAGTCCCTGGACACCGATGTTCCGGCAAGACTTCTGTATTGCACGTTGGACAATAGGCCATGGAGTGCATGACCAAATTCATGAAAGAAGGTTGACACTTCATCAAAAGTCAATAAAGCAGGAGCATCGGCAGTAGGTCTTGTGAAGTTGCAGACAATGGAAATTACAGGCGCCTTTCTTTCACCGTTTATAGATTTCTGGGCCCTGTACGACGTCATCCATGCACCGCCTCTTTTTGATGCCCTAGGGTGAAAATCCATATACAATACGCCCACATGAGTTCCATCGGCTTCCTTAACTTCATAAGCTTTGGCATCAGGATGATAGGCTGGAATATCTTTGATTTCTTCAAATGTCAGTCCCCAAAGATTTTTCACCACCATAAATACCCCTTCCTGAACTTTATCCAAAGCAAAATATGGCTTTACTTCCTGTTCGTCCAAGTCAAATTTCTGCTGCTTCAACTTCTCTTCATAATATCTCCAATCCCAAGGTGCCAATTCAAAACCATTTCCAGTAGTATTGATCATCGCCTGCATTTCAGCGCCTTCAACTTTTGCTTTTGCTTGGGCAGGAGTCCAAAGTTGGTTTAATAAGTTATATACATTTTCAGGATTCTTGGCCATAGTTTCCTCCAGGACATAATCCGCATGGGTTTTGAACCCAAGAAGATTTGCTTTTTCTCTTCTGAGATTAGCTATTTCCAGCAAGATTGCTTTGTTGTCTTTGTCGTTTCCCTGATTGCCTCGGATTTGGTAGGCCTCCCAGATTTGTCTTCTCAATTCGCGGTTGTCAGCATATTGAAGGAAGGGCATCACACTTGGGTTTTGAAGCGTGAAAAGCCATTTCCCTTCCAATCCAGCTTCTTTGGCATCACTTGCGGCGGCCTCAATCTGACTTTCCGACAAGCCGGAAAGATCATCCTGATTTTCGATTACCAATTGGTAAGCATTTGTTTCAGCCAATAGGTTTTGTCCGAATTGTAGACTCAATGTTGAGAGTTTGCTGTTTATAGCCCGCATTTTTTCTTTATCGGTTTCATTTAGATTGGCTCCACTTCTTACAAATGACTTATATCTTTTTTCCAGCAATTTTTCCTGTTCGGGATTGAGGTTGAGGTTGTCTTTTTGATCCCAAATCGCTTTAACCCTAGCAAAGAGTTTTTCATTCAGGTTGATATTATCATTATGCTTTGATAATTCAGGCGCCATTTCTCTGGCAATAGCCTGTAGTTCATCATTTGTGTTGGCACTGTTCAGGTTGGAAAATACAATATTGGTTCTGCTCAGCAAATCCCCTGAATATTCTAATGCTTCAATAGTATTTTCAAAAGTAGGGGCGTCGGGATTATTGACTATGGCATCTATTTCCTGCTGTTGCTGATTCATTCCTTCCCTAAGAGCAGGAGCAAAGTGTTCATTTTTGATTTTGTCAAATGGCGGTACTTCAAAAGGCGTATCGTAAGCCTCAAAGAACGGGTTGGTCATATCGTTTTCATTTTCGCTTTGTTCACAGCCCAACAAAAGGGATGCGGCAGCAATGGCGGTAATAATTTGTTTTATCATAAGGCATCTATTTGGGTTTTCCATGCAAATATAAATAGGTTTTTGATAGTGAATATTTTTATTATTAGGCTGAGGTTAAACCTGTACACAAATTTTTTGGTCTTAAAATACTTATGGAATAAACCAAAAATGAGCCCAATTTTTATAAATATTCATTTATTTTTGAAGATTGAATAGAAAATTCACAAAGCTAAAAAAGGGTATTAGTGTCAATAAGAACCGTAAAAGTAGGATTGGTGCAGCATTCATGCAGTTCAGATCTTACATCAAATCTTTCAAAAGCTGAAGCCGGAATCAGAAAAGCGGCCCAAAAAGGTGCGCAAATCATTTGCCTGCAAGAGCTCTTTAAATCTCTTTATTTCTGTGATGTTGAAGATCATGACAACTTTAAATTAGCGGAAAGTATTCCCGGACCATCCACTGACTTTTTCGCCACTCTTGCCAAAGAACTTGGTGTGGTGATCATTGCATCGCTTTTTGAGAAAAGGGCTGAAGGTCTTTACCATAATACTACGGCCGTCTTGGACGCAGATGGAAGCTATCTAGGCAAATACAGGAAAATGCATATCCCCGATGATCCGGGATATTATGAGAAATTTTATTTCACGCCAGGAGATTTAGGCTACAAAGTCTTCAACACCAAATTTGCCAAAATAGGAGTTCTGATCTGTTGGGATCAATGGTATCCGGAAGCAGCAAGAATTACCTCATTGATGGGAGCAGAAATGCTATTCTACCCAACAGCCATTGGCTGGCACAAGGATCAGGATATACCAACCAACGAGGAACAATATCAGGCTTGGCAGACCATTCAGCGTTCACATGCCGTGGCCAATGGTGTGCCAGTGGTTTCAGTCAACAGGGTAGGCTTTGAAGGTGATATGAAGTTTTGGGGGGGGTCATTTGTGTGCAATGCATTTGGAAGGGTGTTGTATCAAGCTGATCATAGTGAGGAGGAAGTTTATGTACACGAACTTGATATGCATAATTCTGACAGGTACCGAACCCACTGGCCTTTTTTGAGGGACCGACGCATAGATTCATATTCTCCCATTCTCAAGAGATTCATTGATGAAGACTAATATTTTTGCCAAAGACGTTTTTGAAATAGCCAATGCAGGAGAAATTACTCCATACAAATTGGGCTATTTTTTTCCAGCAGAATTTGCTCCCCATACTGCTACTTGGTTGAGTTGGCCGCACAAGGAGGCATCATGGCCAGGAAAGATCAATACGATTTTCCCAGCTTATGCTGAATTTATAAAGTATGTAGCATTGGGTGAAGAAGTTCATATCAATGTAAAGGATGAAGCGATGCAGGCATTTGCCTTGGAGCATCTTGAGGTTGCAGGAGCAGACCTTAAAAGGATTTTTTTTCATTATTTTCAAACAAATGATGCCTGGTGCAGGGATCATGGTCCAGCCTTCTTGATTAATCCGGGGGCAGAACAAAAGAAAGTTTTGGTCAAATGGGATTACAATGCCTGGGGAGACAAGTATCCCCCTTATGACTTGGATAATCAGATCCCGATCAAAATTGCTGAATTTAGAAATATTCCCTGCTTCAGGCCGGGCATTGTCATGGAAGGAGGTTCCGTCGAATTCAATGGCAAAGGGACATTGCTCACCTCGGAAGCTTGCCTGCTCAATCCCAACAGAAATCCCAATCTTTCAAAAAAACAAATTGAGGAATACCTGAATGGTTATTTTGGAGTAGAAAATGTCCTTTGGCTGAAAGATGGAATCATGGGTGATGATACAGACGGTCATATAGATGACCTGACCAGATTTGTCAATTCCGATACAGTGGTGACAATGGTAGAGCATAATCAATCAGACGAGAATTATGCTCCACTTAAAGAGAACTTAGACTTACTTTATAAACTGAGGTTAGAAAACGGAAAGCAAATGAATATTGTGGAATTGCCGATGCCGCGAAAAATTATCCACGAAGATATGCGCTTACCGGCTTCCTACGCGAATTTTTATATTTCAAATCACGCAGTAGTTGTTCCCACTTTTCAGGATAAGAACGATGATAAGGCAATCGAAATACTTACTTCCTGTTTTCCGGACAGAAAAGTAGTAGGAGTCAATTCCTTGGATTTAATTTGGGGTTTGGGTTCATTTCATTGCCTGAGTCAGCAAGAACCTTTTTGATGGGTTCTTCTGGGGGCAGAAACTGCCGATTTGAATATTTTCCCTTTACTGATTTCAATCATTTCACCAATATCCCATGTCAGATAATCCGCATAGGAATATACGCCACTTGCCTGTTAGGTAGGTAATCAGATAATGGCTCCTCGATTTTGTTTTTATATTCAGGGTTTTCGCCGGGATTTTTCATTTCAACATTGTATAAAAAAAGACTGATTTTTTATAAAATGGAGGTTGAATTGGATAGGACGAGGTTAGTTTTGGATATTGATATATAGGTTAGAAATTGCCGAACTCTCCGATACTTAGTAAATTCTGGATATTTAAATTTAATTGAATAAAAAATGATGAACCGAAAAAACATTTCACCCATTCGAATCGCATTGGTACAGACAGATTTATATTGGAAAGATAAGATCGCCAATATGGCCATGCTGGAGGAAAAAATATTGGGGTTTGATCAACAGGTTGATTTGATTGTTTTGCCGGAAATGTTTTCCACAGGATTTACGATGGATGCAAAGGAGGTGGCAGAACCTATGAACCTTCATACGACCAAATGGATGAAGCAAATGGCTTCTCAGACACAAGCCGTGATTACCGGAAGTATAATTATCAATGATAAGGGTAAATTCTTTAACCGTTTACTTTGGATAAGCCCTGATGGAAATATGGATTGGTATGATAAGAGACATCTTTTTAGAATGGCCAATGAAGATGAATATTTTGATATGGGCAAAGAAAGGAAATTGTTTCATTGCAAAGGATGGAATATAATGCCTCAGGTCTGCTATGATTTGAGATTTCCTGTTTGGTCCCGGAATAAAGTCACTGAAGAAGAGCTTGAATACGACCTGATTTTTTACGTTGCCAGTTGGCCCAGCCCTAGAATCAATGCATGGGATATTTTGCTGAAAGCACGGGCTGTTGAGAATCAGGCCTATGCTATTGGAGTCAACCGAATTGGGGAAGATGGAAACTCTGTGCCATATTCTGGTCATTCGGGAGCTTATAATTTCAAAGGGGAGACACTTTCCTTTTCAGCCGATAAGGGGGAGATTCTTTTTGTTGAACTGGATTTTGATTCCTTACTGCAATACAGAGAGAAATTCCCAGCTTGGAGGGATGCTGACCAGTTTGAATTAAAGTAATTTTTGTAGGTTACCCATAGTGGACGTTGTTTTGATTGGTGGAAAAGCTTCACTCAGTTATTTTTTTGCAAACCAAGATTTGAATTCTGGGAATGATACCTTCCCGGTTTCTGAAAAACTGATTGAAACAAAATGATGTTTTAAACCAAAAATCCTTTTTTATAAATAATCTTTATAGTAAACATAAACAAACTTTAAAACCAGGATATTTTCATTATTTTAGCCGCAATTTTGAAATAGACGATTGGTTTAATCTGGATTTTCTGAATTGAACTCCCAACAAAATCATCAGGCTTTTACCAATCAAACTTTCCACAATTCTGAACGAATAAAAAATGACTACCAAAACAGCCAAAATTTTATATACGCTGACTGATGAAGCTCCGGCATTGGCCACTTACTCCTTAATGCCCATTATCAAAGTTTTTACCGATTCCGCAGGTATTGTTGTAGAAACCAGGGACATTTCACTTTCAGGTAGGATAATAGCTCTTTTTCCAGAATTTTTAAAGCCCGAACAAAGAATCGGTGATGCTTTGTCAGAATTAGGTGAAATAGCGAAAACACCTGAGGCAAACATTGTAAAACTTCCAAATATTTCCGCCTCCATTCCCCAATTGGTTGAAGCGATTCAAGAATTGCAGTCCAAGGGCTATGCCATACCCGATTATCCCAATGACCCCAAAAACGAGGAAGAAAAAGCTATAAAAGCGAAATATGATAAAGTAAAAGGAAGTGCTGTCAATCCGGTACTCCGGGAAGGGAACTCTGACAGAAGAGCGCCAATGGCAGTAAAGAATTTTGCCAAAAAGAATCCGCACAGCATGGGTAAGTGGTCCTCGGATTCTATGACGCACGTGGCAAGTATGAGCCATGGTGATTTTTACGGTAGTGAAAAATCAATCACCTTGAAGAAATCAGGCTCGGTGGATATTGTTCATGAGGGACTTGCTGGAAATAAAACCATTTTGAAATCAAAGCTTGAACTTGAGGAAGGAGAAATAATTGATGCCGCAGTTTTAAGCGTAAATGAACTAAGAAGATTTTTTGAAGAACAGATTGCAGATGCTAAAGAATCAGGTGTTCTTTTCTCCCTTCACATGAAAGCTACTATGATGAAGGTTTCAGATCCCATTATATTTGGTTATGCAGTAAAGGTATTTTTTGCTCCTATATTTGAAAAATACGCATTAGAGTTGAAAGATTTGGGAGTAGATGTCAATAATGGATTTGGCGATTTAATTTCAAAAATCAGTAAGCTCTCTGCTGATAAAAAAGCTGAGATTGAAGCTGATATTGCTTTATGCTTTGCTAAAGGGCCGGATTTGGCTATGGTAAACTCTGACAAAGGGATTACCAATCTACATGTTCCCAGTGATGTGATAGTGGACGCCTCTATGCCTGCTTTGATCAGAACTTCCGGTAAGATGTGGAATAAGGAGGGTAAGCTTCAGGACACCAAGGCGGTAATTCCGGACAGGTCTTATGCCGGAGTCTATCAGGAAACCATTGATTTTTGTAAAAAGCACGGGGCATTTGACCCTTCCACCATGGGGAGTGTTCCCAATGTAGGTCTTATGGCTCAAAAGGCGGAGGAATATGGGTCACATGATAAAACTTTTGAGATTGCGTCGGATGGTGTAGTAAAAGTTATTTCAGATTCCGGAAAGGAATTGATGGAACATCAGGTTAAGAAAGGCGACATCTGGAGAATGTGCCAAACTAAAGATGCCCCTGTTCAGGATTGGGTCAAACTTGCTGTGACAAGGGCAAGAGCCACAGGAGTTCCTACTGTATTCTGGTTGGATTCTAACAGAGCCCACGATTTGGAAATAATCAAAAAGGTCGAAAAATATCTTCCAGCCCATGACACAGCTGGATTGGAAATCCAAGTAATGAACCCCGTAGAGGCTACTGGATTTTCATTGAAAAGAATAAAAGAAGGGAAAGATACCATCTCCGTTACAGGAAATGTATTGAGAGATTACCTGACAGATTTATTTCCAATTTTGGAATTGGGAACAAGTGCCAAAATGCTCTCCATTGTGCCTTTGATGAATGGGGGTGGGCTATTTGAAACCGGAGCAGGTGGTTCTGCACCTAAGCATGTGGAGCAGTTTTTGGAAGAAAACCATTTACGATGGGATTCTTTGGGTGAGTTTTTGGCTTTGGCAGTTTCTTTGGAACATTTGGGAAATACTTTCTCCAATGATAGAGCAAAGGTTTTGGCAGAGACCTTGGATAAGGCAACTGAGATGTTTTTGGAAAATGACAAATCGCCATCAAGAAAGGCAGGTGAGTTGGACAATAGAGGTAGCCATTTCTACTTGGCTCTTTATTGGGCCCAGGCATTGGCAGAACAGGACAAGGATAATGAACTTCAAAAAGTTTTTTCTCCTGTTGCCAAATCCCTTCTTAGGAATGAATCTACTATTGTAAATGAACTCAACAAAATTCAGGGAGTCAAATTGGAAATAGGTGGATATTATAAGCCTGATGAGAAAAAGACATCAGAGGCCATGCGTCCCAGCAAAACATTCAACAATATTTTGGCCTCGATTAAATTTTGATCGAATAAAAAAGAAAGCAGAAAGGGTGATTTAACCCCTTTTCTCCTTCTTTCCCATTCTGGATTCGAAATCCAGCAATGGAACTCTTTTAAATTTCTGAAATTTTCCAAAAATTATAATTCTGAAAATCAATGCCTTGATTTTGCTATGATTTTACGCAATCGATTGAATTATGATTTATTTTAAAATGTTCATTTTCAATTTGTTAAATATTTTGGGGGGCAAGATAAATTTGGTAATTTTATGTCATTAAATGTTGAATTATTAAAATGATTAAATGATTATTTCTTTTTATTCTATACCAATACAACAATAAATAAAATAACTATGAACAAAATTAAAGTAGGAATCAATGGATTCGGTAGAATCGGACGTCTTGTTTTCAGAGCTGCACAGTCAAGAAGCGACATTCAGGTGGTGGCAATCAATGACCTTATCGATGTCGATTATATAGCCTATATGCTGAAATATGATTCCACCCATGGAATTTTTGGCGGAAGCGTTGAAGTGAAGAATGGGAAATTGGTAGTCAACGGGAATGAGATCAGAGTATCTTCTGAAAAAAATCCTTCAAGCCTTAAATGGGGAGAAGTTGGAGCTGATTATGTAGTAGAATCAACCGGAATATTTCTTACCAAAGAAACTGCTCAAGGCCACATAGATGCCGGAGCAAAAAAAGTGATTATGTCAGCGCCTTCCAAAGATGATACGCCTATGTTTGTGATGGGAGTGAACGAAAGCTCATATACTTCAGATATGAAATTTGTGTCCAATGCTTCTTGTACAACCAACTGCCTTGCTCCAATCGCAAAGGTTTTGAATGATAATTGGGGAATTGAAGAAGGATTGATGACCACTGTTCATGCAACAACGGCTACTCAAAAAACAGTAGATGGGCCTTCAGCAAAAGATTGGAGAGGTGGCAGAGGTGCAGGTCAAAACATCATTCCATCTTCCACAGGAGCCGCCAAAGCAGTTGGAATTGTTATTCCTGAACTGAACGGGAAATTGACAGGTATGGCATTCAGAGTTCCTACCCCCAATGTTTCCGTAGTGGATTTGACCGTCAGACTTAAAAGAGGTGCGACCTACGAAGAGATCTGTGCCAAGATGAAAGAAGTCTCTGAGACAAGTATGAAAGGGATTCTCGGATATACAGAAGATCAAGTGGTTTCAACGGATTTCAATGGTGATCCTAGAACTTCTATTTTTGACGCAGGAGCAGGTATTCAGTTGAATAACAATTTTGTTAAAGTAGTTTCCTGGTATGACAATGAGTGGGGTTATTCCAATAAAGTAATTGATTTGTTGGTTTATATTGCTGGCAAATAAAAAAAAAGTATTTATGTTATTCTTCAAAAAAGAGGGGCAGTCGCCCTTCTTTTTTTTTGCGTTTTTTTTTGAGTTGAAAGGAAAAATTCATATAATGAGGAATCAAATTAAAATAGTTTAATGTATTTATTAGTGTTATGGACTTTCTTATTTGGAAGTCTACAAATTTCCCAAATAGAATCAGACCGTTTTTCTAATCACCCAAAAATAGAAAACAAAGATTCCGATGAAGTCGTAAGGTTTAAGAACAAAACTGTTCCCAAGGTTATCCTAGAGCCGGTTTTGGAAGCTTTATCTTATTTTCCTGAATTGGATAGTGTCGATATTACCTTTGAATTCAAAGAGAAAATATCCGGGGCGGTAATGCAAGCCCAACCAAAAATATTCTCACTTTTTGTAAATGGTAAAGAAAAAAGAAAATATAGAGTCAAAATCACCCGTGAGTTGGATTTAGGAGGTGAATTATTGCCTGTAGAGAATATTCCTTTTGACGCATTGGTAGGATGGATTGGCCATGAACTTGGCCATGTGATGGATTATCTCAGAAGATCTTCAACTGAAATGATGCATTTTGGAGCGAGGTATTTTCTTTCAAAGAAAAAGGTGACGGAAGCCGAACTGACTGCTGATGGATACGCTATTGGATGTGGCATGGGACATCAGATTCTGGCAAACAAGTTTTATATTTTGAACAATGAAGGGTTTGATGAGGAGTATAGAGATAAAATCAAATCACTATATATGTCTCCGGATCAAATCATCTCCATGAGTGAGGCTCTGGAAAATTAACTTTTTTCCATATATAAGGTTGATTTCATAACCAAATCAAATTTGTCCAGTTTAAAAGTTTTATGGAATCCTTTCTGCCTTTGTTTCCTTTGAAGTTGGTTGCTTTTCCAAGCGAACAACTCAGTCTTCATATCTTCGAGCCAAGATATAAGGAGTTGATCAATGATATTATTGAAACTGACAGCACTTTTGGAATAGCTGTCTACTTGGATAAATTGATGTCTTTTGGTACTGAGGTAAAGCTAAAGGAAATCTCCAAAGTATACGAAGATGGAAGAATGGACATCAAAATCATAGGAGGTAGAGTATTCGAAATACTCTCTTTTGATAACCCAATGATTGGAAAACTGTATGCGGGAGGACGAGTCGTTTACCAGGATAACTATATTGTGGTTTCCGAAAGCCTTCACACTGAATTTCTTTTTTATTTAAATGAATTATTTCGATTGATGAATTATACTATTGACCTGATACCTCTTCAGGTCAACTCCTTCACTTTTGCCCATAAAATCGGGTTGAAGTTAGAGGAAGAATATGACTTACTGATGATGGATGAAGAAGCAGATAGGGTGCAATATTTAATCCGACATTTATTGAAAGTGATTCCAATTTTAAGGGATATTGAATCTGCAAAAGAGAAAATCAAAAATAACGGCCATTTCAAAAATCTTGATCCGCTTGATTTTTGATTTAAAGTCGGGTTATATTTTCCTTTTTAACAAATGCTTTCTGATTTCCCCAATTTACTTCATACCAGACATCTTTGCTGGTCTTAATACTTACCCGGTGTCCAGGGTAAACCACCTTAAGTAGTTTACCTCCAGCAGTAGGTTGATCCATCACCAAAGTGGGGCTGCCTGTAACTATTCCGGATTTTGGTTCTGAGAGAAAATTATTGGATGAAAAGGTCAAAATAAGGAATAAAAAAGAAGGGAGGTAGTATCTGGGCTTGTCTGCTTTCTTTTTGAAAACAAACAGCAGTATCAAGGATAAGATCAAAAGTAACGCAAAAAATGAGGTGAGTTCCATTTGAAGATCAATAAGGAACTTCATAAACCTATCACCGTCATTCAACTCATACCCAAAGAGTGTAACCTGATCAGTCAGGGCTTTTATTTTGGTAATTACTCTTGGGTTTGGATTTTGATCATAATATTTAGCCAAATAAAAACTGGCATCTGAATAATCACCAATGCCTTCTGAAATAAAAGCCATTTTTAATAGCATTGCGGGAGAGAATATGGCTTCATTTAAGAGCAAATCCTTATATATAATCATAGCTTCTTGGTAATTCTTGGTGGTAAACAAAGAATCTGCTTTTTGAAGCCTGGATATATTAGCCTGACAATTAAAGCTTTGTATAAATACGATAAAAAATATTATAAATTTTGTCAGAAAGATTCGATTTGGGTTTGGCATTTTAAATAGAGTGGCTTAAATTTGCAGTCCAATTACGGTATTGATTTAAGAAAAAGCAAGTCAATTTCTTTGATTTTCAATTTTACTTTGGTACTTGTTGGATTTCAAAATGTTAAATTCTTCGCTGGTCAGGATTCAAAAAAGGGTTTGTAGTTTTCATTAAAATGATGATGGCATACCAAGAAAAGCTCAGTAGGTGAAGTTAACTGAAATAATTCTATCCCCCGATAATTATCGGGATTTTTGAGCAAAACAATATGATTCCGTAGCTCAGCTGGTAGAGCAATACACTTTTAATGTATGGGTCCTGGGTTCGAATCCCAGCGGGATCACGAGAATATTAAATTGATCTGAATAAGTCAGATTATAAAGAGTTTAAAGTTCGGGGTGTAGCGTAGCCCGGTATCGCGCCTGCTTTGGGAGCAGGAGGTCGTAGGTTCGAATCCTGCCACCCCGACTTAATTATTCCGGTCCTGTAGCTCAATTGGATAGAGCAACTGCCTTCTAAGCAGTAGGTTTCAGGT
>CAZLJT010000086.1:11957-13153 GCA_964559905.1 uncultured Aquiflexum sp. | reverse complement strand
CGTCCTGGCATATCGGCATAATGCCCGTGTAAAAAGCAACTTTCCCGCCGGGCATACACCAGGCATTGACGATATCATCCTCAATCAGATTGAACTCCCAGGCAAAACCCTGCAATTCCTTCTCCAAACCCTGTTCAGTCATAAAAACTTTTACAGCTTCAGCACTTCTTTTCCCAACGCGTACGACCATTTGTCCTTGTGCTGTATTGGTCACAATTTTATTTTCTTTCAATACATCATTGTATTGTACAAAGGCCATGGGCAACAATTCCTCATTGCTCACCAATGACAATTGATTTCTCCCACTCATAGGAACTTTGGCACAGGAATACACCATGATTCCCACGGCCAACAGAAAAATTATCTTCTTTAACATATACTTTTATTTTGCCCGAAATTGACCAAAAAAGATGCCATTTCAAAAAGGGATTTTAATTTTTTGCTTAATTTGACAAACAATAAAATCAAAAATCATATGACCCCTGAAGCCAAGAAATACCAAAAAAGAATGAACAACCCTTTTATTTATTGGTGGGCGATGCTTTTCAAATTACCCTCTGTGGTTTTTTGGAGAATAAAGATCAAGAAAATAACTCCTGAGGAATGTTGGGTGAGCATTCCCTTTTTCTGGAGAAGTCAAAATCCTTTCAAATCCATCTATTTTGCAGCCATGGCAGGTGCCGGGGAATTGAGTACCGGGGCGCTGTGTCAGTTGGCTATGGCCGGGAAAGGAAAATTCAGCATGTTGGTGGTGGATTTCCGCGCTGAATACCACAAAAAGGCAAACCAAAAAATCACCTTTATCTGTAATCAGGGCAAAGAACTCCATGACCTGATCGATGGCTTAAAGCCCGGCGGTACTGATACCCTGACCATGATTTCCACCGGCAGGAACCAAGAGGGAGAAGTGGTAGCCAAGTTTTATGTGACTTGGTCGTTTAAGAGGAAGGAAGGATAAGGTTTTAGATTTTAGAAGGTAGATTTTAGATTTATAACGTCATGCAGATCACGATATCGGGAGAAGCATCTCCTAAGGTTTGAGGGATTCTTCACTTCGCTTTAGGATTCTTGGTAGGTTTTGGATTTCAAAAAGCTCGTTCTGAATGACGGGACCTAAGAATTCACCGAACCAACATCGGTAATCGGTCATCCAACATCGGTCATTATTGATAGAAGATAATCCCCTAATTCTAAGG
>CAZLJT010000086.1:0-11857 GCA_964559905.1 uncultured Aquiflexum sp. | reverse complement strand
TTGGATTTCAAAAAGCTCTTTCTGAATGACGGGACTTAAGAATTCACTGAGCCAACATCGGTCATCGGTCATCCAACATCGGTCATTATTGATAGAAGATAATCCCCTAATTCTAAGGAGATTCCTCACTTCGCTGAAGAATTTTTGGTAGGTTTTGGATTTCAAAAAGCTCTTTCTGAATGACGGGACTTAAGAATTCACTGAGCCAAATCTAAAATCATAGATCTAAAACCTACCGGCAGGCAGGTCTACCCTCACCTTCCCTAATCCCTCCTCTCCCCGGGAACCTGTCTGCCGTACTTTGTCTTTCTGTCCAGAAAATCTATGAGCAATCGCTCCACCCTTTCATAATCCATATCGACAAACTGATGGCTGATGTTCTGCAGATTGAATTCAATGATCAGGTCATCCAAGTCTTTGTTGGTCAGGCTATATTCTGTTTTGAGAGCATGCATTACAGAATCGGATTGGATAAGCTCCAGATAGTTTTTTTGCCGGGCCATAAAGGCCAGTTTTCTGGCATATTCGCGCTTTTGGCGTTCACTTTTCATAAAATAGGATATTGGCCCATCCAAGGTAAATCCCGGTTGCAGGGATTCATTGTTGGCAAGACCGGAATAAATCTTGCCGGGACCTGCGGGTCTGTCACTCAATCCCCTCATACTCGATTGATTGCCTACCCGAAAGGGGATTACAATCTCCTCTCCATACAAATCAAATCTCGGAAGTGTCCTTGCATCCAGATAAATATCCGTCAGAATATGTTTTTCCTCTCCTACTACCAATTTTTTGGGAATGAAATAAGGACGGTAGACCAAAAGGCTGTCCCCTTTTGAAGCTTTGACTCTGAAATAGCCTCTTTCGTTGGTCATGCTGCTGTCACTGTTTTGAAGGTTAATTACCCATACCTTCTCCAAAAAACCCTTATCCAATCCATCAATAACATTGCCGGTGACAACCTGCGCATTGGAATAGAGTTGAAAGCAAATAAAAACTATGAAAAGTGTTAAGCTATTTTTTTTCACTTTGTAAAATTACCCAACACCGATCAACTTGAAAAATTTCGCGAGTTAAAAAATATTAATCCGGTTTTACAATGCTGCTTGCTTCGGTTTTAAGCAGAAAATCAGACCCGAGAAATTCATCATTTTCAGTTCTGTACCAGGATCTTTTTGCAGGGATTTTCATTTCACCGATATTGATTTCCCCTTCTAGGTAAATAATTTCTCCGATAGCCTTAGGTTCATCCTTATAGAATTTATATGCAAGCAGGGAATAATTTTCGGGATGAAGATAGAAATACCACACGTCTTTTTCATAAGGTACCTGCACCACATAGGCTTCTATACCATCAATGTTTTCTCTTTGGTATTCCTTGGTAATAGTTGTCCCCGGATCCAAAAGCTTCATGGGAAGTCCCCATAAATACATGTAATAGTCTCTGAGCATCAGGCCCCTTTCACAGTTAGGACTTTCAGGCTTATCAGAAAGGCATTTTTCTTTTGATATTTCATAAACCAACTCCTCGCCTTGGTTGATATATCTGAAGTAATTCTCGGAAATATTCATGTTTACCTGATAATGTCTGCTTGTTTTTCCGGGCCTTATATCAGAAAAGTAAAATTGATGGTTGATATTTTTCCATTCATCCTTTGGATCATGGTATTGTATCGATTTTTTGATCAGTTCAGGCCCCGAAAGCGAATGCTGACAAGAGGTAAACCCAACTATCAGGCAAAGCCACAAAATTCCGGGTCTTAAAATTTTCATAAAGGAATATTTTATGCTATTAAATTGTCATGAAGTTCTTAAATTTATTCAGAATCCCAAAACCTAAATAATAAAGCTGAATGACAGCATTTAAGCTTACCAGGTACGCCCCGACTCCCAGTGGCTTTCTCCACTTGGGAAATATTTATTCATTTATACTGACCTATCATTTAGCCAAAAAGCACCAGGCCCGGATTTTGTTGAGAATAGATGATATGGATAGAGAAAGGGTAAAGACAAAATTTATCCAGGATATTTTTGACAACCTGGATTTTATGGAATTGCCCTATGACTTGGGCCCCAAAAATGCCACTGATTTCAAGGCGAATTATTCCCAGATCAAAAGATTTGACCTGTATGTCACTGCCCTGCAGATTCTGAAAAAGAACAAAAAACTGTTTGCCTGTGATTGCAGCCGGAAAAAAATCGAAAAGATGAATCCAAAGGGTTTTTACACCGGCTTTTGCAGAAACAGAAACCTTCCCTATGATCAAAAGGAAGTTGCTTGGAGATATAAAGCTGATATGCATCAGGATATAAGGTTCAAAGATCTCCATGAAGGTCATTTGATCGGGAAACTTCCGGGAATTCTGACGGATTTTATCATCCGCAAAAAAGATGGTCTACCTGCCTACCAATTGACTTCCGTTGTAGATGACCTGCACTTTGGCGTAGACCTGATTGTGCGGGGAAAAGATCTTTGGGGCTCTACTTTGGCCCAGGTTCTTTTATCAGATGCTTTGGAACCCAATACTTTTTCCCAAAACACCTTTTACCATCATCCCCTTATCCAAGATCCTAACCGCCAAAAACTCTCCAAATCAGCCGGTGCGACTTCTATACAATTTCTGCGGAAATCGGGAAAGAAAAAGGAGGATGTTTACAGCATGATAGGGGAATGGTTGGGAATCAGGGAAAAAATCAACAGTTTGGAGGCTTTCGGGAAGTTTGTTTGACCTGGATAGGCGTAAGTTTAACCCTGCTAAGGTCAATAGATTTCTCCCTAAGGTCCTACGACAGCAGGCATGCGAAAAGACAGGAGAAGCCTTTGACACTTTTGATCCCAGAACGGCATTCAAAGACGCCCAAAACTTTTTTGAAATCTTATGAAAAGCAAAAGACCTTCGAGGTTTGAGATAAAACCTCAAAGGTCTTTGGTGAAGCCTTTGGGGATTTGAAATCCTCAAAGGCCTTTTGAATCAATACTTGGCGGGAACTCCTTTGCCTGGCAAAGTCTTTTGGATAAACTGTCTGATGTCCTCATTGGAAGTGGCCAAATCTTCGGCACGCAAGTACATCATGTGCCCACTTCTATAACCTTTGAAGCTAAACCTGTCCTGCATTTTGCCCGCGGGATCCATTTGCCACATATTAAATTTGGCATTGAAATAATCTGTCCCCCCGTCAAAATAGCCGGATTGTGTCATTACATGCAGATAAGGATTCTGCAACATGGCCTGGGCCAATTGCATCCCTGTATTTTCATTGCTTCTGTCCCAAGGTCGAACCGGCCCAAAGAGGTAATAGGTCAAATCAGTGTCATATTTCAACACGTTTTTGGCGTAGTAATTCATGGCAGGTGAAAAGGCATGGTTCCAGGAAGTAAGGGCCGGATCATAATCATATCTTTCACCGGCATCAATCTGATCAATACCTCTGTACCGACTGTCCAATCTCCCAACTGTCAAGCCTTTGTCCCGCATCAACTCTTTCCAGTAGAAACTGGTAGGAACTGCTAAGGCATGGTCTAATATTACCTGCTCACTCAATCCGGAATAATAGGCCATCTTCTTGGCAATTTCTTTTCTCTCATTAGGATCCAAAGAACCTCCCTTGGAAATAGCTGGAATAAGCACTTCCAGTGTATATTTTTCCACTTCCGGAAGGATTTCATCCAGGTCCTTACGCTGCAAATCTGCCGGAAGGACTTTATGATACCAAGAGGTCGCGGCATAATAGGGAAGGTAATTTGCTTTGGCTACTGGACCGCTTCTTTCAAGTCCCATGGCAGTAGGTGAAACCAACACCACTCCATTGAAATACATCCAATGGGAATTTTGTAGTTCATATGCCAAACCTGCAACACGTGTGGTACCATAACTTTCACCAATAAGATACTTGGGTGATGGCCATCTGTTCTGCCTGGTGACAAAGGTCTTTACCCAATCAGCCAGGTACTTGATATCAGAATTGATTCCAAAAAAAGTAGATTTTGGCACTTCCTTGTCCAGAATCCTGGAATAACCGGTATTAACAGGGTCTATATAAACGATGTCCGCAACATCAAGAATACTGTGCGGATTTTGACTTACCCCATAAGGTTGTAGCGGGTAACCTTCCTCATCAATATTCAGTTTATATGGCCCGGTATAGGCCAAATGCATCCATAATGAACCGGATCCTGGACCTCCATTAAAAGAGAAAACCAAGGGACGTGAAGCTTTGTCACTCACATCTGTTCTTTCATAGTAGGTGAAAAACAAAGTGGCAATGGGTTTTCCATCTTCATTCCAAACGGGCATAGTTCCAGCGGTAGTTTTATAGGGAACACGCTTCCCTTTAATGGTCACCTCACCATTGGTTACGGAGGCCGATTCTACTTTAATGTCTCTCGTTTCCTGTGCTACAACCCAACTTAGGGTCAGAATCATCAGGCATAAAGTCAATACTTGTTTTTTCATATTATTTTTAAGTCTAATTCTTGGTCTAATATACTTGATTTGAAAAAACTCACTTGGGTATTTATACAAATTGATTTAAGGCTGGATAAGCGGGATATAAAATTAAAAATACCTCAAGAGTCTGGTTCAAACATTTTACTTTTACCAACATTTGAAATCAATATGCCTGTGGAAAAACCAATTCTGGAAATAATCTATGAAGACGATTTTTATATCTGCATCAATAAGCCTGCCGGTGTTTTGGTCCATAAGACCAACCTTGCAAAGGATGAAACAGAACTTTTGGCAATTCAGATTCTCCGTGATCAGATCGGGCAAAAGGTCTATCCCCTTCATCGGATTGACAGACCTACCTCAGGGGCTTTGCTGTTTTCAAAATCCTCAGAAGCAGCTTCCAAGCTTCAGCCCTTGTTTCCCACAGAAGAGGTCAAAAAATATTATCTCTGTGTCGTAAGGGGGTATATGGCTGAAAAACATGGTGTCATCGACCAACCGCTAAAGAAAAAACTTTATGGAGAACTGCAAGATGCCCTGACTTCTTATTGGTCAATTTCAGAAGCTGAAATCCCCTATTCATCTTCACCCAGATATCCCACTAGCAGGTATTCCCTTTTGAAGGTCTATCCCCATACAGGTAGAATGCATCAGATCAGGAGACATTTAGCTCATGACCGGCATTATGTGATCGGAGATTCTACCCATGGAGATAACAAGCAGAATAATTTCTTCAGGTCCCATTTTGAAATGAACAATCTCCTTCTTCATGCCTGGCAATTGCAATTTATCCATCCCTACTCCCAAGCCTTGGTGAAAATTGAGGCGGGTTTACCGGAGCACTTTAATAAAATGATCGCTGCCTTGGGCTTAAAATTGAAAATGCCTACGCCCTTTTCCGGCTTGCCATAATAATAATCAGTGCAGAAGTCATAAACATGATCAGACTATAAATAGCAATTGGAATAGTCATTTCTGAATTTTTCAGTAAGGTAGCTGCAATCATAATTCCCAAAGTACCATTTTGGATGCCGGATTCTATAGAAATGGTAAGCCGCTGTCTTTTGGGAAGTAAAAATACCGTGGCAAGAAAAAAACCGACTACTAAGGTCAATATATTCAGGCAGAGCATTATTGGTCCCGTAAGGATAAAATACTCTACTATTGAATCCCTTTCTTTAAGTATCGCTGCAATCAAAACAGCTGCAAAAATCACTGCAGAGGCTATCCTTACCGGCCTATCTGCTTTGATAGCCAAAATGGGAAACCTCCTCTTTAAAAGCATTCCGATAGAAACAGGGACTACGGTAACCCCCATAATCTGAATAATTGTTTCCAACACTGGAAGCTGAATACTCCCCTCTTCTCCAAAATAAGCAATGGCAAAATTGACAATGATCGGAATAGTGGCAATAGTAATAAATGAACTTACTGCTGTGAGACTGATTGAAAGTGCAAGATCACCCTTGGAGAGATGGGTAATCAGGTTTGAGGTAGCGCCACCGGGACAAGCTGCCAAAATCATCACCCCTACTGCCAAAGCCCCTGTCAGTCCAAATACCTGAGCCAGGGCAAAACCAAATATGGGCAACAAAATGAGTTGGTTTGTCAGGCCAAGAATCATGGCTTTTGGATAAACAAAGATGTTCTTAAAGTCCTTGATTGAAAGGGATAAACCCATGCCAAGCATTATAAATGCCAGGGCCAAAGGAAGAAAAACTGCTGTCAAAATGCTGTCCTGCATGGTGGTGTTAGGTTTTGGGGTTTTGGGTTAGTGATAAATGGAAAGGGAAATTAATGATATTTATGGATACTTGATATTTGTAGAGATTTTGTTTGAAATTTCAACTGGATTGGCTATCTCCAATTAGGCATTCAGGATTCCAATGCGCAATTCTTAATGAAGGTCCTCCAACAATTCCAAAACCAGTTTATGAAGCACAGGGGCAGTTTCCGGACCAAGTGAATTGATTTCACCATAAGGCCTGCTTTCCCTACCATAGGTGAAAGGTGCTTTTTCGTCCCACTGGCTTTTGGGAACGATATATCCAATCATGTCATTGGACATGCCATTGAAAAACCGGAATTGGCCGGACATTACCGATCTGATAGCGGGGATTTCAACAGGATCAATATCAAAATCAGCCCCATCGGGCGACTCTATTCCGCCATTCAGAATTTCAGGATAAAGTTCACCCGGAATATGAACAAATGAAGCAGGACCTAAAGTCCAAACAGCCACCTCAGACCTTATTTTTCCCCAAGAGGTAAATCCTCTTTTGAAAATCCCAATCCATGCTGCCAACTTAAAAAGCTTGTTTTCCAAGGATAGTTCAAGGCTTTTAGCCCGGATATTGAGATTTGAAGTTCTTATTTCAGTTACAGCCTCACTTGATAGTCTCTCCAATACAATCTTGGCAAGCGCCTTACCCTGTGCATCGATTTTAGCATTATTTTCTTCCTGAAATATTTCACCTGTAAAAGGGTCCTCAATGGGAATAGTTGGGTGAGTTGTCATCAAGCCACCTAGGGCGCCGTTCAAAAAAACCGATATGCCGCCAAGTCCCTCTAGCTTGAGGCTATCATTAACGACAACGCCATTTTCCACATATTCCCTAAAGTAATGTGGGAAATCAGAACTGATCAGGGTATTTCCGGCCCAGAGGGTTTCCGGGTGATTCCCCCAATTCAGGATAGTTCCCAATGTTTGACCACTTTCTGTTGCCACTACCTGCATCATCCTGATGGCTGCATCAAAGACCTGAGGATCCCGTGTATCTCCTACCATTGGCAGTGCCGCATCCTCTTCCTGTGCAAACCTAAAAAAAGCAGGTTCCAAAGAATTTGTGGCTTTTTCCACGGATTCAAGTATTCCATTCATGACAAACTCCATGTAATCGTCATTGACTCCATTGGAGTATTCATTTACTCCCCACATTCCCATCAGATCCGGAGAAGAATGCACATGGGTACTGGAAATGATCAAATAATCGATATTCAGTGAATCTTTCAGTCTTTTTCTCACAGTAACTACTTCATCATGGCCAAAGCCTATCATATCAATGACACAAATTGCCAGCCTTGAATTACCATCATCTATAACCACTGTTCTGGCCCAAAGCGGATCATTGACACCGGAGGCCGGTCTGTTTTGATGAAACCCCGCCAAATAAATGGGGTCAAATTTCCCGTCGGCATTCAAATCTTGGTAAACATCCCCATCTTTCTCATTGAAGCGGGCGTCGCCATTGATATCTGTCCAAGTATCAAAGTTCAGAGGCGTAATATCGATTTTGGAAAAACCTGCTTTCACAGTTACAGGTAATTCTGAGTTGATATGTAAATCCAACAGGTAACCTTTGTGCCTATCCCGAAATTGATATTGTGTATAAAAAAATAATACTGCTGCCAAAACCAAAAGGAAGAATAAACTAACTTTAAGCCATTTTTTCATAGGATATGGAATTTTTAAAAGTCTATCTAATCAATATAGGACTAAATTCAATAATTTAAAAAAAATGTCAAACATCGAGATTTATTCTCCGTTTTTTGAGAAGAAGAATTATATTATCAGCATGAAACAGCGCCTTTTTTTTATCTCGTTAAGCTTTATATTATTCCAATGTGATTTTGGAGATGATGGGATTCCTAACGATTCCCAGCTCCTCCAAAACACGGATATTTCTGATTCACCCCAGACTGTTTCTCCTTGGACTTCATTGGGAAATCAAGGATTTTCAATTGGTGTGAGTACAGAGGTGTTTCGGTCCGGAAACAGATCTTTATTTATCGAAAATCTTGATAGCCTTACACTAAATTCCGCATCATGGAGACAGAATTACAGAGGACCGATGCCAAGTGAAGGAAGAAAATTGACTCTTAGAACTTATTTGAAAGGCGAAAACATTGAATTAAAAAGTCCTGAAAGCAATGTATACATTTCAGTGAGAATGTTCCCGGTGGAAGACAGCGATGGGACTACGATCAACAGATTTATTTCCACTAAATCACGTGTGAGTGTATCAGGGACTTTTGATTGGGAGCCGCTCTCAGTTACCCTTCCAAGCGTACCCGAAGAAATTGAATATATTTCTGTTTTTCTGGTCATGGGACCTCAGACAAAAGGAAAAGTATATTTTGATGATATTACGCTCACGGTTGAATAATTACCTAATACCTTTTTCGGGATACTTTCCGGTAACAGTCCTTCCAAAAGCTTTCATTTCCTCCATTTGCTCTTCCATATTTCCATTTGGATAAATAATGGGTCCAATGCCTGCCTCTTTCTTTTTGTAGTCCAAATAACCGATAACGATCGGAACATCTGCTCCCAACGCTATATGATAAAATCCCGATTTCCATTTTGGGGCGTAGCTTCGGGTACCTTCGGGTGTCACCATAATGACCAATTCATCAGATTCTTTCAGCATATTGACCATAGCCTCGGTATAGGTTTGCTTTCTTCCACCTGGAATTCTTTTCCTGTCGATGGCTATTCCGCCCAAGCCTTTGATCAACCAGCCCAGAGGACCTACCATTACTTCTTTTTTGATGGTAAACCTGACCGGAATATCCATCAGAAAAAAAGCTGCCCTGGCATACAATATATCCCAGTTACTCGTATGGGGAATGGCGATCAGCACTGCTTTTTTCAAGTCTATTGGCCAGCCAATATTTAAAGACCAACCACTGACCCAGAATACTATTCTTGACAAAAATTTCATCATGATTCCAACTCTTTTTTCTTCTTGGTGGCAAGTTCAGTTATTTCAGCGTTATCAACAATAAATTCTATAGCTGTTTGATAACCGGCTTCGAAAATTTCTTTGGCCTTTTTAATATCCAAAACGCCATATCTTGCCAGTCCGTGAGGTTCGATGAAAAAATCGCAACTGTTTTTTCTGCTGTAGGCGTTGTAATTCATAGACATGATTACAGTTCTTTCTATGAGACTTTTGATGTTTTTGATATTGTGTTCGATGGGAAGATGGTTGCAGTTCACCCCAATGATGGTATCACAGAAGCCTTCAAGTGGTTCTACAGGAAGATTATTCAAAACCCCACCATCCACATAAAATACATTGTTGATTTCCATAGGGTCAAACATGCCCGGAATACAGGAGGAAGCCATCAATGGTTTGATCAGTTCCCCTTCCGAAAAATAGACTACTTTGGCTCTTTTTATATCAACTGCTACAACGGTCAGCGGGATTTTCAGGTCAGCAAAGTTATTGGTTGGCAAATACTTGGAATAAAGCTCTTCCACAGAGTCCATTTTAAGGATTCCTGTCCAACTGATGGCTGGCTTGATAAATTTGAAATAGTTGGTTTTGATGATGATCTCCAGGATTGCATCAGGTTCCAACCCACTACAATATAAAGCACCTGCAATGGCGCCTGCACTGCTTCCGCTGAACCTGTTTGGATATATGCCATGTTGGTTTAGGGCCTTTAACACACCCAAATGTGCTACTCCCCTGACACCCCCACCGGAGAGAGCAATTCCAATTTTTTTATCAGAGTTCATTTAGTGAAAATGTTTGGTCCAAACGTACGCCTTTTTCAGTCATTTTAACAGTGCAGCATTCATTTTCGGGATCATGCTCCAGAAAAAGAACATAATCATTCAATGCCGCTTCTTCCAGAAAACGTTTTTTTTCCTCCAAGGTAATCAATGGTCGGGTATCATATCCCATTACATAAGGCAAAGGAATATGTCCTACAGAAGGCAACAAGTCAGCTGCAAAAACAACAGTCCGGCCTTTGTATTGGAGTTTGGGAAGCATTTGCTTATCCGTATGTCCATCGGCAGTCAGGAATTCAAAAGAAGAATCAAATTTCTTTTCTTTCAAATCCAGAAATTTCAACTGACCGCTTTCCTGAATCGGTAATATATTTTCTTTCAAAAATGAGGCTTTTTCCCTTGCATTAGGTTCAGTTGCCCATTTCCAATGATCATGATTTGACCAATAGGTTGCATGGGGAAATGTCATTTCATATTGGCCCGGGTTTCCATTTTTGTACCTCACTCCCCCTCCACAATGGTCAAAATGCAAATGAGTAAGGAAGTTATCTGTTATATCGTCAAAATTAAATCCTTGGTTATGTAAAGAACTTTCAAGACTACTATCACCATGCAGGTAATAATGTGAAAAAAATCTGGCATCCTGTTTATTTCCTATCCCATTATCGATTAAAATCAACTTATTCCCCAACTCCACCAACAAACAACGCATGGCCCAGGTACAAAGATTGTTTTCATCTGCGGGATTGGTTTTTGACCATAGGACTTTCGGAACCACACCAAACATTGCACCACCATCCAATTTAAAGAACCCTGTATTGATGACATACAATTTCATAATTCAATTTTTGGAAATAAAAAAACCCACAAAACCAATGTTTCCAAATAAAGGAAATAAAAGGAGCTGTGGGAAAAATAATTTTTGACTATTCTACAAATACACCCATCGAACAGAATTTATCAATTCTCTGGTCAATTCGTTTTTCGGGTTTAATTTTATCCAATTCTTTTAAGGCTTCCAAGATCGTCTGCTTGATGGTCAGGGCCATTTTCTTCATATCCTTATGTGCGCCACCTAGTGGTTCTTCAATGATGCCATCTATCAGACCATTGCTTTTCATGTCAGTAGCGGTCAATTTCAAGGCTTCCGCCGCCTGTTCTTTATAATCCCAACTTCTCCAAAGGATAGAAGAACAGGACTCAGGAGAAATCACCGAATACCAAGTATTCTCCAACATATACACTTTATCACCTATGGCAATTCCCAAAGCTCCACCCGAGGCACCTTCACCGATAATGATACAGATAACAGGTACTTTGAGCATAAACATTTCCTTTAGGTTTCGGGCAATTGCTTCACCCTGTCCCCTTTCCTCAGCTTCTATGCCGGGAAATGCACCAGGAGTATCAATAAGGGTAACGATAGGCTTACCGAATTTTTCGGCCATTTTCATCAGCCTCAAAGCCTTTCTATATCCTTCGGGATTGGCCATTCCAAAATTGCGCTCCTGTCTTTGTTTGGTATTGCGGCCCTTTTGCTGCCCCACAAACATGACCGTACGGCCATCTACATCACCCAGACCGCCGATCATGGCTTTGTCATCTTTTACCGTTCTGTCTCCATGGATTTCTATAAAATCATTGGTGATTTCATAAATATAATCAAGGGCATAAGGCCTATCTGCATGCCTGGACAATTGTACCCTTTGCCACCTCGTGAGATGTTGGAACGTTTCTTTTTTCAAAGTCTGAATCTTTTCTTCCAAAGACTGAATATCTGTAGTCAAATCAATGTTTCTACCTTTGGCTAAATCTTTCATTTCCTGAAGCTTAAGCTCCAAATCAGCGATTGGTTTTTCAAATTCTAATAGCATACTCGGTTTTTTTG
>CAZLJT010000085.1:0-13166 GCA_964559905.1 uncultured Aquiflexum sp. | reverse complement strand
TTCAAGTCCATTTGTCGGGTATTGGATTCATAATTATACGTCTACGACAATTTGAAATTGTTGATGAAATTTGATATTCCACAAACCCTTCCGAAATAACCATTTATCTAATCCTGAAAATTGAAAAACAAGTATTAAACTCAAATTCAACTATTCAAAAAGATGACGGTGATAATTGATAAAAACAATTCTAAGAACATTTCCAAAATCCTCAAAGAAAAACTTGGTAAAAGGAAAAAGAAAGAAAACATTGCTAAACACTTGGGAAGTTGAAAAGGAAAATTGATGGATTAGCATATCACCAGGATGTAAGGAAAAATTAAAGTTGATTTTAGTTGAATGGTTTTATTTTTTTTTGACTCTACACCATCCCCGCCACCATAAAACCCAAATAGGTCCCCAAAGCATTTCCCAAACTACCGACCAATACTCCCGGTATCAGGAGGTCCAGCCGGTTGAGGCTTTCGGCAGCGGCTAGGGCAGTGGTATTCCCGCCCACATTGGCCTGAGAAGCTACGGCAATCACATCCCAATCCATTTTAAATGCTGCCCCTAGACCGAAGATCACCAGGCCATGAACCATGATGATAACAAAAACAAAAAGGATTAAGGTACCGGCAAGGCTGCCTATGCCTGATAGTGCCGTCACATCACATAGTGTCCCAATGACAGCCAGAAATATCAATATAAAAAAGAACCCTAAAGTATGTTTTCCCTGCAAGCGCTTTACAAAATTGAATTGGGCCATAAGAAGGGCTAGGGTAGTTAAGGTGATGATTTCCGGGACCTGGGGAAAATAGTAGGCTGTCACTTTGGAAATACCCATTCCCAGCAAACCCATACCCAAGATCAAGGAAAGTGAGAAAATGGAGATATTTTCCTGGCTTTTGATCTTAGCAGCAGATTTGGCGGAATCGAGTTTTTTTCGAGGAAAATACCGCTGCAGGTATTTGGGCAAAATCAGGGTGGCAATGATCCATGGTGTCCCGAGAAGATTGTCAACCACCGTAGTAGCTGCAAACAAAACCCCACTTTCATTGACCTGGTAATGCAAAGCCACGGCATTGAAATTGATACTGCCTCCGATATATGTCCCGGTAAACATTCCCGCCACAGCATGTGCCAACGGACCGATTTCTGCGGCAGGATTTACCAAAAACCAGGCAACAAAAACCCCTACTAAGGTCCCTATTGTTCCCAAACCAAACATCAACAGGATGGGAAGGCCGGCATTTTTGAGGCTTTTAAGGTCTACTTCCAATAGCGCTATAAATATCCCCATTGGAGCGATATAGACAAATACGCCTGTATAAACCGGATGACCTGTCGTAGCGGTAGGGATAATTCCCAAATTGGAAATAACCGCACAGATGAGAATGGCGAGAATGGGAGTCCCTATTGTTTTCCAACCCTGAAACCTGTTCAACCAACTCGCAAAAAATACGGCCAAACAAAGCATGGCCGAAACATAAACAGGATCCTGATTCCAGAGCATCCTGAAAAATAGGTAAAAAATTATCATTCTGATAGTCAAATCGATAAGATTTTCCTTTTCTTAAATAAACTTAATTTCTTTTGATAAAATGGTAATCTTATTTTAATATTTATATATTATTCCCAACTATCACACAGTAACATTTTAACCTATGCCAAGAGCTAAATCCGATAAAGACAGAAAAATTTTTGTGTTGGATACCTCAGTCATCCTTTATGCACATAATTCCATCATGAACTTCGCGGAACATGATGTAGTCATCCCGATTACGGTATTGGAAGAGCTCGATCAGTTTAAAAAGGGCAACGATACCAAGAATTTTGAAGCCAGGGAGTTTATCCGTTTGTTGGATAAATTATCCAAGGACAACATGATTCACAATTGGACCCCCTTGAATGGAAAGACTAAAGGTTTTTTCAAAGTCTTGATGAATCCTGATAATTCGATTAATGCCAACCTGGTTTTCGGTGAAGAAAAAAATGATCATAAGATCCTGAATGCAGCTCTCCACCTTCAGCAAAAAGAGAAAAACCGAAAGGTAATTCTAGTCAGTAAGGACATCAACCTGAGACTCAAAGCCAAATCCCTGGAAATACATGCGGAGGATTACGAAACAGGGAAAATCAAAAATATTACGGAACTTGAAAATACCGGCAAGTATTATCTGGACGGCATTGATCAAAATGTCATCAATAATCTCTACGAAAACCATTCTGTAGAAGCTAAGCTGGTCTTGGGAACAAGAAAGAGAAAAGCCAATGCATTCTACATACTGAAAAGTGACAAGAATTCAGTTTTGGCCTATTTCAATTCGGAGGACAATACCATGGAAAGGGTGGACAAGGCTTTGGCTTACAATATCAAACCAAAAAACGCCGAACAGACTTTTGCTCTTCACGCCATTTTAAATCCACGGATCAAATTGGTTTCCATTCAGGGAGTGGCAGGAACAGGTAAAACTCTCTTGGCATTGGCAGGTGCTTTGGAGCAAAGAAGGGATTTTAAGCAGGTTTTTCTGGCCCGGCCCATTGTTCCGCTCAGCAACAAGGACATAGGATATCTCCCCGGAGATATCAAATCCAAATTGAATCCCTATATGGAACCACTTTGGGATAATCTGAAATTCATTCAGAATCAGTTCAAAGAATCAGACAAGGAATACCAGAAGATCACCGAAATGATCAATCAGGAGAAATTGGTGATTCAGCCTCTAGCCTATATCAGAGGTCGGTCTCTTTCAAACATTTTCTTCATTGTGGATGAGGCGCAAAATCTTACTCCCCATGAAATAAAGACCATTATCAGCCGTGCCGGGGAAAATACCAAAATCATCTTTACAGGTGATATTTTCCAGATTGACACCCCCTACCTGGACAGCCAAAGCAATGGACTTTCCTATTTGATAGACAGGGTAAAAGACCATCCTTTGTATGCCCATATCAAACTGGAAAAAGGAGAAAGATCTGAATTGGCCAACTTAGCCAACGATTTACTCTAACAGCAATACTACTTTTAATAAGCCGATAAAATAGCCAGTATTTTATCGGCTTTTTGATTTTTTAGGAATTTTGATGCAACCTCTTTTTTGGGATTTTAATCAGTATAACTGTATCGATAAACACAATAATATGTACGTATTCGTACACTTGTTTTGAGCCGATATGAATCTTACTTATTGATTTTCAAGTATTTAAAAAATCGGGATCAGATTTTGGCATATAGATTACATCTGCAGCTATACTCCTGCGGTGAAAGAGAAATAAAATCAACAAAAATTTATAAGAAAATGAAATCGATTATTTTAACTCAGAAAAATGTTTGTGCCTTTTTAGGATTATTAATGGCATTGACAATCTTGTGGTCTGCAAGTGCAGAGGCGAAAGTTGATACTACAATCAACGAGGTATTCCCAATTGAAATCAATATGGGATTAGAAGCGGTACAGGATGAATCAATTCAAATGGAGAAGCTTGATCTATCTGGTATTAAAGAAATCCCTACTATCACATTTATCAATAAATACGGAGAGATCGTAGCGGAATTTTATGGAGAAAAAGCCGAATTAGAGAAAAAATTCAATGTAACTTTTAAAAAGAGTCAATTCGTAACCGCTTCAGGTAAGCACGAATTTTATCTTATATGATAGTTTAGTTGATTGTTTGGTTTTATGAAAATAAAAAAAGGTGGGAATACCCACCTTTTTTTATTTTCAATGATGTCGTAGATCAACTTTCAGTGATAGTATTCAATTTAGCTAAGAAGCTGTTGTAATACTGTCTTCCTACCTGTACCACTGAACCTGTTCTCAGGGTAATGTCCTTCGTATTAAAACTTTCAATCTGTCCCAATTGAACAATAAAAGATTTTTGAACTCTCAGAAAAAGGTGGGATGGAAGTTTTTCTTCCATATCCTTCATAGACTTTCTGATGGTAAAATTTCTGTTTTTGGTAAAGATTGTAACCATATTTCCATTGGCCTCTACATAATATATTTCTTCATATGGAACCCTCTCATAGGCATTGTCTGCTTTGATAAATACAGCATCGGTTACCAGATATGGACTTTCATCTTTGGACCTGACGACTGCTGTTTCGGGTGCTGGTTTGGTTCTTTTGTTGTAAAGAACAATTTCTACAATGGCATGAATGTCATTGGTATTGAAAGGCTTTACAATAAAACCTGCGGGGTTGATTCTTTTGGCTCTTTCGATGATGGTTGGATCACTGTAGGAGGTTACATAAACCAAAGGAGCATCCACCATTTGTTTGATAATTTCTCCTAATTCGATGCCATCTTTATCGCCCTTAAGTTTGATATCCATAAAAACCAAATCAGGCCTGTATTTCTTGACCACCTTAATGGCCTGATTGGCTGAATTGGCAATATCAATATTGACATAACCTAAAAGTTCTAAAATTTCCTCAATGTTTTCCGCAATATTAACGTCATCTTCAACGATCAGGATCCTTTCCTCTTTCATAATGTTTTATGGGAAATAATACGTTATAATAAATGTTAAATAGATTTTTATATAAGTAAAAGAATTTATAAGCTCTATTTACAAATTTTAGTTTTCAGAATCAATATTTATTTCAAATTTCTGAATTTATCGCAATTTTAGTAATTAAAGGCTCATCATATCCTTAAATCTAGCTGCTTGCCTTCTACTGACTTCTATTCTGTCCCCACCTTTCAGTGTCACTACAAGCCCCCCGTTAAACCAAGGCTCAATGGCCTCGACCCAACTTAAATTAATAATATGTTTTCTGCTTGCTCTGAAAAATGATTTTTCATCCAATCTTTCATCCAAAGCATTGAGTGACTTATGAATCATGGGTTTGTTGTTGTCAAAATAAACTTTGATATAATTTCCGTCTGATTCAAAAAGCCTTACGTTGGACAATTTCACAAACCAACAGCGGTCCCCGTCTTTGACAAAAACCTGATCATCCAAAGTCAACTTTTTAGAAGAAAACGATCCATCATCCTCCGATCGATCCGGGCCTTCGTTGAGTTTCTTGAAAAGTCGCTCGATGGCTTCATTCAATCGCTTAGGTTCAATAGGTTTCAAAAGGTAATCAAGTGCATTGACCTGAAAAGCCTTCAGGGCATATTCATCGTAAGCTGTAGTGAATATCACATGTGGTACATTGTCCAACTCTTCCAATAAATCGAATCCTGTTTTCTCCGGCATCTGAATATCAAGAAAAACCACATCAGGAGATAAAGCTTCAATTTTCTCTTTTGCATCATCCACATTATTGGCTTCTCCCACGATTTCCACCTGATCATATTGGGATAATAAATTGATCAGCTCTTTTCTCGCCAGTCTTTCATCATCAATTACTAGTGCTCTCATTTTATTTGAATTTTTAACCTAATGTAAGGTTTTGTTTTGGAATTTTGATTTCTGTTACTACAAATTCATAATCTGCATTATAAATTTTGAAAGAGGCCCGATCTCCATAGATCAATTTCAACCTTTGAACGGTATTGTTGATCCCATGACCTTCTCTCTCCTTCTTTTTGCTGAATGCCTGACTTTTTAACTGACCGCTGTTTTTGACCTGAATGATCAGATGATCAGTGATTCCTTCTTTACATTTGATTTCAATAAGACCTCCTTTAACCCTGTTGGAGATTCCGTGTTTGATGGCATTTTCGACGATGGTCTGCAGCATCATCGGCGGTACCTTATAATCATAGGCAGCAGGTTCTATCTCATACTTGACCTGTAGCCGTTCTTCAAATCTGATAGATTCCAAATTTAAATAATCCTTGACAGTATTGATCTCATTTTCGAAATCTATTGTCCTTTTTTTATCCATCATCAATGAAAATCTCAAGATATTGGAAAGTTGGGTGATTGCCTGTTTGGCTTTTATGGGGTCTTCATCTACCAAGGCCCTTACACTGTTCAAAGCATTGAAAATAAAATGTGGATTGAGCTGACTTTTGAGGTGATTCAACTGAATCTCATTGATCTTTGCCTGATATTTCAGTGACTGATTGTAATTGTCCAAAAAGTGAAAAAGGAAATACAACATTACCCATAACGAATAAAAAAGAAAACTTACGAATATATTTCCTGCTAAAACCACCAACCTGAAATCCTGCTCCGGGTCCAAAGTATCAAAAGCCAGATTAATCAAAATCTGTGCTGATGTATTCAATGCACTGAGGAAAGTGACAGCAATGAGTGTATTGGGCAGTAACTGAACAAAACTTAAATTGAACCACCCATATTTTTTGATTACAAACCTCAGCGAATGGGTGGAAATAAGGTAAAAAGATGCCAGTGAAAAAAAAGCCCCCAATTGAACCGGGGTAATCCCCCGATCAAGGGATACAAAAAACAAGTTGATCAAAGCAAAGCCCAACCAACCAAAAATCTGTAAAAACCAATATAGTCTCGTCTTGTTCATGCCAACAGGCCAAATATAGACAAGCCATCATAAGGAATAGCTAAATTTTTAAAGAAGGGTACAATACTGGATTTGGTAGGTAAAATGCTTTTGTCAATTCAATTCTTCTCTGAGAAATTTTGCTGTATAACTCTTGGGATGGTTTGCCACTACTTCCGGTTTTCCTTCTACTACTATCTGCCCACCCTTTTCGCCACCTTCGGGACCAAGGTCTATGATATAATCTGCCACTTTGATTACATCAAGGTTATGCTCAATGATCAGTACTGTATTTCCCTTTTCCACCAAGCGGTTCAGCACCTCCAATAAATGCTCAATGTCCTGGAAATGTAGCCCTGTAGTAGGTTCATCCAAAATATAGAAGGTTTTTCCGGTGTCTTTTTTGGAAAGCTCAGTAGCCAATTTGACCCTTTGGGCCTCCCCGCCTGATAATGTGGTGGCATGCTGTCCTAACGTGATATATCCCAATCCCACATCATTCAGCGTCTTGATTCTCCTCAATATCTTGGGTTGATTTTCAAAGAAATTTACAGCCTGCTCCACGGTCATATCCAACACATCAGATATAGATTTTCCTTTGAACCTCACTTCCAAGGTCTCTCTGTTATATCTTTTGCCTTTACAGGTTTCACAGGGAATATGTACATCAGGAAGGAAATCCATTTCGATCAATTTCATTCCTGCACCTTCGCAGTCCTCGCACCTTCCTCCTTTGACATTGAAGCTGAACCTTCCCGGTTTGTATCCCCTTATTTTGGATTCGGGCAACTCGGTAAACAAGGTTCTGATATCAGAAAACACACCGGTATAGGTCGCAGGATTGGATCTTGGGGTCCTTCCAATCGGAGATTGATCCACTTCTATCACCTTATCCAAATGTTCTAAGCCATTGATTTTCTCAAAGGCTAAAGGTTCCCTTTTGGAGTTGTAAAAATGTTGGTTCAATAAGGGAAATAAGGTATCATGAATCAGGGAACTTTTTCCGCTTCCGGAAACTCCGGTGACGCATATCATTGTTCCTAAAGGTAATTTGAGATTGACACTTTTCAGGTTGTTTCCGCTGGCACCTTTCAGTTCCAAAAACTTGCCCGATCCTTTTCTCCTTTTTTGGGGTACTTCAATTTTTAATTTTCCTGAAAGATATTGCGCCGTGATACTTTTTTGCTTCAAAAACTCAGTTGGAATCCCAGCAGCAACTATTTGACCTCCATGTCTGCCTGCACCCGGCCCAATATCCACTACAAAATCCGACTGAAGCATCATGTCCTTGTCATGCTCAACGACTATGACAGAATTTCCCAAATCCCTCAGATCCTGAAGGGCCTTTATCAATTTCACATTGTCTCTTTGATGAAGTCCAATGCTTGGTTCATCCAAAATATATAGCACACCCACCAATTGTGTCCCAATCTGCGTGGCCAATCTGATCCTTTGGGCTTCTCCTCCTGAAAGGGTTCTCAGCGGTCTGTTCAGTGAAAGATAATCCAAGCCTATATCCAAAAGAAATCCAATCCGCTTCCTGATTTCTTTGAGTACTTCCTTGCCTATAATCTGCTGTCTTTCAGACATTCTTTCTTCCAGGCCTTCGAACCATTCCCCTAAACTGACAATGTCCATCATGGCCAATTCCCCGATGTGCTTTTCATCTATCTTGATATGCAGGGCTTCTTTTTTTAACCTGTAGCCATTGCAATCCGGGCAGGTTTTTGATGTAGTGAATTCATTGACCCAATCCTGAATTTTCTCGGTACCCCCTTCCTGCTGTTTTTGCAGAAAATTAACAATCCCCTCAAAGGTTGTATGCCATTTGGTGCCGGGATATTTGACCGAATCCACAGCTACTTCAACTTTATCTCCATAAAGTAAAATATCAACCAACTCTTTAGGAAGTTTTTCTATTGGCGTAGAAATGCTGCATTTATAATGTTTGACAATGGCTTCAACTTTTTTGAAAATCCAAACATCCCTATATTCCCCCAATGGGGCTATCCCGCCACGTGTGATACTCAGACTTGGATCGGGAATGATATTTTCAATCGTGATTTCATCGATAACCCCCAAACCATTACAAGTAGGACAGGCTCCATAGGGACTATTAAATGAAAATGTATTTGGCGCGGGTTCATCATAGGACAAACCGGTAGTCGGGTCCATCAGGTATTTGGAGAAATGATGGATATTCCCCTCTTCATCCCGGAGCATAATGATCCCTTTTCCATGTTGAAGGGCAGTTTTCAGCGATTGCGTAATCCTAAACCTATCCTCTTCGTCGGCCACAATCCTATCTACTACAATTTCAATGTCATGGATTTTATACCTGTCGACCTGCATCTTTGGCTGAACATCCATGACCACACCATCGATCCTTACTTTGGAAAATCCCATTTTCCGGATTTGCTCAAAAAGCTCTCTGTAATGTCCCTTTCTGCCCTTGACTATAGGTGCTAGGATATAAAGTTTCTTTCCTCCAAAGTTTTCAAACAATTGTTCTACGATCTGATCTTCAGTCTGCCGGATCATTTTTTTGCCGGAAAGATAAGAATATGCTTCTCCTGCCCGGGCAAAAAGCAGCCTCATAAAATCATATATTTCCGTTACAGTCCCTACTGTGGACCTTGGATTTTTAGAAGTTGTTTTTTGTTCTATAGAAATTACTGGAGACAGACCATTGATTTTGTCCACATCAGGTCTCTCCATCCCTCCTAAAAATGACCTCGCATAGGCAGAAAAACTTTCCATATACCTTCTTTGGCCTTCGGCATAAATAGTATCAAAAGCCAGAGAACTCTTTCCACTTCCGCTCAAGCCCGTGATCACTACAAGTTTATTTCTTGGGATATTGATATCTATATTTTTGAGATTATGTTCACGTGCACCGTATATCTCAATCAACTCTTCTTTTTTCTCAACAATCAGGTCGGACATGGAGGATTTTAGCATTTCATTTCAGCTTGCAAAAGTACAAATTTATGGCGGGTATTCCCATATTCAGCCAAATGTTAGAACTCCTGCCAAGTGACAAAGTTTGGGATAATAAAAAATTAATCGGATTCCTTTTTTTCTTTCCTTGCTTGCCTTTTCTCTTTGTTGGTCATATTTTTTTTATCCTCAGAATCTTTCTTGGAGGTTGCTGCTTCTTTGGAGTCCTTGGCTTTAGCTCTTTTTGCCAGTTCCTTTTTCCTCATTTCTTCGATATCATCTCCGGTGATTGTGGATTTAAGACCTGAGAAAATCAATTGCCACCAATAATTAAACATGGACTTATTGGGAATACGGATAAAATAAACATTTCCTTTTACAAGTTCTCCGTTGGTTTTTGGGTTATTGGATTTGATGATCACTTTATTGGCCAGAAAAGAACCTATCTTTCTGATCATATTTTGATCATGCTGAAAATCCCTGTTCAAAAGCTCAATCTCAAGCCCGCGATACCGGATAATCAATTCACCGGATCCATCATAATCATTGGCCAGAATATTAAAGTCCAATCTATCTATTGTACCTGATTTTAAACTGGCTTTAGCTTCAGGTTCAATCATGGTATTGAGTTTGCGTATATCCATTCTTCCCAAAGTCCCTTTTAAAGTAAACTTTCCTTCCGGGTCTTCAAGGTCATATTTAATCGTTGCATTTAAGGGTCCTTCCCCCATCAGTTTGGCTGCCGCTTCAATAGAAATTGTCCTGTTAGTTCCCCTTCTTTCCATGTAATTGGACACATTGGTAATATGGGCGTTCAGGTCAGAGAAAAATATGTATCCCGTTCTTGGAGATTTATTGTCAGGTTTTTCTTCAATCTTGATGTAGGCGTTGTCTATCAAAAGGTGTTCGACATGGAAAAATTGCTTTAAATTTTTAAAAATTTGATGGATCATTTGTGGTCTTTTCTGAAAATCTTCCGGTATTCTTTTATCCGTAAAGACTTCCAAATGGAAATTGTTGGCATAAATACTGTCAACTTCCACAATCCCTTTTCTTAAATAATTCCCAAAATTGACTCCTCTCATTTTCAATTCAGCATTGTTGATTTGAAGCCAACCTTGCCTTTCTTTAAATAAGGAGGTGTAATCAAACTTATCCAGTTTATTGAGAAGACCGAGATAACCAAAATTCATGCTTTTTTGCCGGGTATCCAGTTCAATGTCTTTTACTTTTATGGATTGCCGGAATTTATCAAAATGAAACTCTGCTTCTTCAATGCTGCCATAGGCCATTCCGAGATGAAAAAGACTTTTGGGATCATTCAGGTCTTCTTTGGTAAGTTCGAATGTCTTTAGCTGAACATTCATATTGATCAAAGACATTCTGATGGAATCATATAAGTTGTTTTTAACTTCCAAAGAAAAATTTTTCAACTCAAAATTTTCCACCGCTATCAGATCATAATCTTTTTGTTTCTTGGATTTGGATTTTCGGGGCTCTTTAAAAAGGGAGTCTATTGGTGGCCCCGAGGAAATAATATGGATATTATCCAATAGGGCAGAGTCTATCGAAAGCGTGTTTTGGAATAAAAAGGGAAACCACTTAAATCCGGTCACATTGATCTGATCTGCTACAAGATTTACTTTTACTGTCTTATCATCCAATGAATCCGAAGGACTGACTTTAATGTTTTTGATTTTAAGAAATGTACCTGAGTAATTGTAATTCAATTTGATTTCCCCAAAACTCACTTCATGCCCCCCAAAATCACTTGCTCTCGTGATCATATTGGTAACTATCCTATCGGCATTATCATTCAAATATAGATTGATAAGATAGGGTATACCCCTCATAACCAAAACCACGAGAACAATTAAAACTGATAACCCTATCAAAAATTTTTTCATAGAAATGAAATACCCTCAGAATCTTTTAGAAAAATAGAAAAATTCAACGACTTCAAATTAATCGATGGGCAATTTAATTAAGTAATTTTTACCTTTCCTCACATTCAGCTTGGAAGTCCTTAACCATGGATTATGAATTTTGAGTTCTTTGTAGTTGGAATTATGCCTGATGGCCCATTGAGCAAGGTTTGGAATAGTTTGGTCCACTTTCAATTCTCTCAATAATGGCTGCTTATAAACAGCATCCTCCGAAAGATCAAAACCATAATTAACCGGATTCTCGAAGATTTCCTTGAAAGCCAGGATGCGGAATAAATACCTGCTTGTCTCCTCTACCAAATGTAAATTGAAATAATCACTTTGATTTTGCTCCTCTTTTCTCTTCCCTATCCCGGCTATACCCATATTGTAACTTGCAGCCACAGAAGTCCAGTTCCCGAACTTCCCAAAAGCAGTCTTCAAATATTTCGCAGCAGCTAAAGTGGACTTTTCCAGGTGATACCTTTCATCAACATCTTTGCTCACCTCAAGACCATAATCTTTTGCCGTCCCTGGCATAAACTGCCAAAAACCTCTTGCCCCCGCTGGAGAAACCACATTCAGCAATCCTGATTCTGCCATAGCGAGGTATTTAAAATCCTCAGGAACACCCTGCTCTATGAGGATTTTTTCTATCGTTGGTAAAAATTTTCCTGCTCTTTTCATCAACAGGATCATGTTGGACTGCCAGTAAGCATTGACGTAAATCTCCCTTTCAAAACGCTCCATGACATCTGGTTGGTGAAGTGGTACCGGCTCTCCTGCAAAACTGATTTCTTTGGGAAGGACAAAAATCCGGAACTTAGGTTCCGGAATAGTAAAGGTCATCATCTGGCCATCAGCAGCTTCAATGGTTACTTCTTCCCCAAAAACGGTGGAATGGATTCCCTGTTTATTTTGAATAATAACAACAAGAAAAAGAACAGCAATCAGTCCATAAATAATAAATAGGTGATATCGTCTCAATTTTAATAATTTGGAGTAAGTAAATATTTGCTGTAAAATTCATCGATTACCCTTACCGCTTCCGAAGGATCATCCGCAAGATAAAACAAGTCCAAATCTTCTGTATTGATATACTTATACTTTTGTAGCAGGGTATTTTTAATCCATTCCAACAGACCTCCCCAAAATTCCTTCCCTACCAAAACAATTGGAAACCTTCCTATTTTGATGGTCTGTATCAATGTAAATGCTTCAAATAATTCATCCAAAGTGCCAAATCCGCCCGGCAGAACTACAAAACCCTGGGAATATTTGGTGAACATGACCTTCCGGACAAAGAAATAATCAAACATGATCATCTTATCCGGATCGATGTAAATATTGCCTTTGGACTCAAAGGGAAGCTTGATACATAACCCTACTGATTTACCATTTTCTGAATTTGCCCCTTTGTTGGCTGCCTCCATAATTCCAGGTCCACCTCCTGTAATCACACCGTAACCATGTCTTACCAGTTTTGCTGAAATTTCTTCCGCCATGGTATAATGCGGGTCGTCATGGGCGGTTCTTGCAGATCCAAACACAGAAACACAGGGTCCAATCTTGCTCAATTTTTCAAACCCCTCAACAAATTCGGAAATAACTTTAAAAATCACCCAGGAATCGGTACTCTTTATTTCATTCCAATCCCTTTCTTTAAAAGCTTTTCGGGTTTTTTCTTCCCGCTTTTCATCAAAATTATCAAATCTACTGCTCATAATTATAATGTTTAATTCACAACGAACGTTTTATCAATAATATCATTTCAGTTGGTTAAATATAATATGGTTATTGGGTTTCTTGGCAGGAGGATTCTTTTCTTTTTAAATAGACTTGATACAAAAGAATATGACACCTGAGAAAAATTTGTATCAAAGTAAGTAATACTACTGACA